>JANMCD010000186.1:0-4244 GCA_031360905.1 Novosphingobium sp. | reverse complement strand
GCTCGGCCGCAGATAGCCCGAGCCAATTCTGGAAGACCGCGTCGTTGTCGGCGCCGAGCCGCGGTGGCGGACGGCATCCCTCGCTCCCCCCATCGACCGCGATGCCGAGCCCGACCTGCGGTACACGCTCTCCGCCCCGATCGAAGCCGTACAGAAAGCCGCGCCGCCTGAGCGCTGCATCCTGGCCGATCTCGTCAAGCCGGTAGATCGGGCCGGCGGGAACGCGCGCGGCCTGAAAAATGGCAAGCCAATCGTCACGGCCGCGCGCTTTCAGCTCCGCCGCGATGTCTTCGACAATCCGGGCACGATCGGCGCGGCGCCCGGGGTTGCTGGCATGGGCAGGTTCCTCCGCTTTTTCAGGTGTGCCCAGCGCGGTCCAGAAGCGCCGCCAGATTGCGTCGTTGCCAAGCGCGAGCGTCAGCGGATTATCGGCAGTGTCAAACACCTGGTAGATGGCGATCACGCTGTCGCTTCCGCCTGACCGTCGCATTTTCTCGCCTGATCCGAGATAGGGGATTAGCCGCGGCGCCATGAATCGCGTCATGCTCTCGACCAGCGAGATGTCGATCGCCGCGCCTTGTCCCGTCCGCTGCTTGCGAACGATCGCGGCGACTGCGGCTAGTGCTGCATCCTGCCCGGCGAGCAGATCGGCCGCGGGCGTGCCGACTTTCTGCGGCGGGCCGTCCGGCGCGCCGGTCATGTCCATCACCCCCGAATAGCCTTCGGCGACCAGATCGTAACAGGGCATGTCCGCACGGTCACCGTCGAGGCCGAAGCCGGTGATCGATACATGGATCAAGTCTGGCCTGACCGCCGCGAGGGTCGCATGGTCGATCCCGAGTTTGCGCTGGACGCGGGCGACCACATTGACGAGCACGACGTCGGCTTTCGCCACCATCCGCAACAGCAACTGGTGACCCGCCGGTGCCGCAGTGTCGAGCGTTACGGACTGCTTGTTGCGATTGACGCTGACAAACCAGAGCGATTCTCCGTCCAGGAATGGCGGGCCCCACGCGCGACAGTCATCCCCTGCGCCGGGCCGCTCGATCTTGATCACCGTCGCGCCGAGATCGCCTAGCAATTGTCCTGCGTAAGGGCCCGCCACCGACGTGGTGAGATCAAGCACAACCAGGCCTTCGAGCAAATCAAGTCCTTGCTCATCCTTCAGCGGCAGGGATTGGGCCGGATTCGACATCAGCAAATGCCGTTGCTGCGGAGCGCCGTGATCGCTGCGGCGGGCATGCCGAGCAATTCCGTCAGGACGTCCGAGGTATCCGCGCCAAGAGCCGGCGCCGGCCTCATTTCGGGCGGCGGGCCGTTGCTGAAATGAGGCTGGATAGCGGGAAGCTTGATCGATCCCATGACCGGATGCTCCAACGTCGCGATTGCGCCCCGGGCCGCATAGTGGGGATCACTCGCGATATCCTTTGGCGTGTATATCAGGCTGTGCGGCAGGCCGTTCGCTTGCAAGATCCGGAGAACTTCGGCGGCCGGACGGGCTTTGATCCAGTCGGCGACGATGCCGTTAATTTCGTCGTAATTCTCGACGCGGCGGATATGCGTTTCGAACCGGGGTTCCTCGCCCAGCTCAGGCCGCCCAATTGCCGCGCACAGCCGCTTGAAGACATTCGTCGCCGCCACCGTCAGCGCAACATATTGTCCGTCACCGCTCAAATAATGATCACCGGGCGCTGCGGCAAAATGACGATTCCCAGAACGGTGCCGCTCGATCCCGAGCTTGTCGTAAGCGGTAATCATCACGTCGGTGAAGCGGAACACTGCCTCGAACAGCGACAGGTCAATCTGCTGTCCGCCGCCGCCGCGCGCGTCGCGATCGTACAGTGCGATCATGATCGAGAAGGCGCCGAGCAACGCTGCTTGATAGTCGGCAAGGGCGGTCCCCGGCCGCACCGGCGGCCGATCAGCGTAACCGGTCATATTAAGAAAGCCCGCAAATGCCAGCGAAATTCGGTCATAGGCTGGCCGCTCGGCATTGGGTCCCGTCTGGCCGAAACCGGATATGCTGAGCATGACCAGGCGTGGGTTGAGCTCCTTCAGTACGTCGTAAGCGAGCCCCCAGCGGGCCATCGTGCCCGGCCGGAAATTCTCCACCAGCACGTCAGCGTGCGCGACCAGCTTGCGGAGCACCGCCTGCCCCTCGGGCTTGCGCAGGTTGAGCGTCACCGACCGCTTCGAGCGCCCTTCAACATTCCAGTAAAGGCTCTCTTCCCCAACGAACGGGCCCGAATGCCGGATCGGATCGCCGCTTCCGGGCGGCTCAATTTTGATCACCTCGGCACCGAAATCGCCCAACAGCGTCGCCGCGACCGGCCCGGCGACCATTGTACCCAGCTCAAGCACCCGGATGCCGGCAAGCGGGCCGCCGCGATCTTCTCCTCCTGCCACAGCCGTCAGGCTCGACCCGCTGCCGCGGCGGGCGGCACGGGGATGTTGAACAATCGGGCCGCATTGAGCCCGACGATCTTGGCCGTATCGTCATGCGTCAGGCCCTTCGACCACGACTTGATCGCCTTTTCACTGTTCGGCCAGGATCCCTCGATGTGCGGATAGTCATTGCCCCACAAAAGATTTTCGACGCCGATGCGAGCCAAAAGCTCGATTCCGACGGGATCGGTCTCGAAGCTGGCATGGCCATGCATCCGGAAATATTCCGACGGCTTGTACTTCAGCTGCGGCGATACCCAGAAGGCGAAGCTAACCTGCCCGTGGTCCATTGCCCACAGGGCATAAGGCAGCCAGCCCGCGCCTGCTTCGATGGTGGCGAAGTTGAGTTTCGGGAAGCGATCGAACACACCAGAGCTGCACAGCTGCACGGTCGGCTCCAGGACCGTGTTCATCGCATGGACGACGTAGTTGATGATTGCGCCGCCATCGCCGCTCGCTGTCCGGGGATCCTTTCCGGTACCAGCGTGGAACGTCACTGGCAGGCCGGTCTGGCTCAGGCTATCCCAGATCGGATCGAACATCGGTTGGTTGTAGCTCGCGCCCTTCACCAGCGGCGGCATCATCACGAATTTGAAGCCTCGATCCGCAGAACGCTCAATCTCCTTGACTGCGGACGGAATGTCGGCGGGCGCGACGCAGGCTGCCGGAAAACTGCGGCTGTGGCCGCCGAACGCCTCGAACGCCCAGTCATTCCAGGCGGCGCACATCGCCACATTGAGTTCCGGATCGGGCGACTGCCAATTCGTCAGCCCTTTGTTCGGGAACACAATTTCAGCATCGACGCCGTCATAATCCATGTCCCGGTAACGGTCCTGGGTAAACCCGCCCTGGTTCTGGAACATGGCGCCCTTGGTCTTGTCGAGCGCCGGCCGTTCGGCGCCATCGCCCACCGTCTCGATAAAGGCAGTGACGGCGACGGATTCGTCGCGCGGCGCCTCGCGGATCATCGATGGGCGGATGCCTTCGGCGACGAACCATTTGCGCCCCTTCTCGTCGACCTTGACGTGGGGCAGGCGATCGCGAAACCGGGGCTCGACCCGCGCGGACCAGACGTCGAGCGGTTCGTTCACATGCCCGTCCGCAGACACGACGAAAAATTCTTTCAGCGCGGACTTGTCGGGCGCGACGTCGGGCGCCGCCTTTGACTGCGGAGCAAGCACAGCTGCCATATCAGCCTCCATTAAGTGAATATCTGGCTTATGGTTTGTGGCATTGCACGTCAACGTCCATTCGATGCCGCCTGGTCAGTCGAGCCGATATTCTCCAAGCGCTGGCGCTGGCCGCAGATCATTCTGCCGCCCTCGGAACGCGGCATCGATCGGAACCGGAAGTGAAGGAAGTACAGCGCCTTCCAAGGAGTTCGAATCGAGCAGTCCGCGCGCGCGGAAATGCGGATCGGCGAGCGCTTCGCGCAGATCGAGAATGATCGAACAGCAGACATCGCGGCCCGCAAAGAGGGCCGCCCACTGGTCGCCCGTGCGGGTGGCGATGCGAGCGGCGACAGCGCGCGTCGCGCGCGCCGGTTCTGCCGTGGCGGACCGCCATTCCAGCTCGAGCTCAATGGCATCGCAGAACGCGCTCCAGAACCGGTCCTCAAGCGGCGCCGCCGCGATGAAGCGGTCATCGCAGGTTCGGTAGATATTGTAGCGCGGCGAGCCGCCGGTGAGGAGCTCGCCGCCACGCGTAGGCCACTCGCCGGCGAACAGGCCATTGCCAAGGCCCCAGTAGGCGAAGGTGAGCATCGAATCGCCCATGGCGATGTCGAGTGTGGCGCCTTC
>JANMCD010000173.1:0-3176 GCA_031360905.1 Novosphingobium sp. | reverse complement strand
GCGCCTTCCATCAGCGCGATGCGTTCCTCGAGCATCTGCACGGTCGGATTCTGGGTGCGGCCATAGGTCATCCCCGGTTCCTGCCCGGCAAAGCGCGCGGCGGGGGTTTCAGCATCGTCGTAGCTGAAGCCGGAGGTGAGGAAGATCGCTTCGCTGGTCTCACCCTGCTCCGAACGCCAGGTGCCTCCGCGCACGGCGCGCGTGGCGGCGCGCCATTTCGAGGTGATCGAACGGTCCTGACCGGTGGTGCGTTTCATAGGCGGGCTTTACGTTCATTTCCGGCGATAGAAAAGCAGGCAAAATCCTCGCTCGAATCAAACGTTGCGGCTTGCTCCGGGCACCCACAGCACATCGCCGCCAGACCCGGCATTGATCGCGCGGGCAAGGACAAACAGGTAGTCCGACAGCCGGTTGATATAGGCGAGCGCCGCCGGGTTGACCGGCGCCGCCGCTGCCAGCGCTGTCATCGTCCGCTCCGCCCGGCGCATGGCCGCGCGCGCGACATGCACTCGCGCCGAGGCTTCGCTGCCGCCAGGCAGGATGAAGCTGGTCAGCGGCGCGAGATCGGTATTGAGCGTATCGATCGCCTGTTCCAGCCAGGCGGTCTGTTCGGGGACCATGCGCAGCACCATCGGCGACGGCGCGAAATCATCTCCCGGCGTGGCGAGATCGGCGCCAAGGTCGAACAGATCATTCTGGATTCGCGCGGTTTGCGCCGCGTGCGGACCCCCCGCAAGCGCCAGCGCGGCGAGGCCCAGGGCGCTGTTCGCTTCATCGACCGAACCGATTGCCTCCATCCGCACCGCATGCTTGGCGACGCGCGAGCCATCGACGAGCCCGGTGGTTCCGTCGTCCCCCGTGCGCGTGTAAATCTTGTTGAGCTTGACCAAGGCTCTAGCGGCTTATGGCCAGCAAAACGGCGACGACGACCACCGCCAGCGCCTGATACTTGATCCGCGCGAACATCATCTTGTTCTGCATCAGCTGCATCTCGGTGGGACCGGCACCGGGATCGCGGTCAAGCTCTTCCTTGGTGGTATTGAGGAAGGCGATGATGCCGCGCACCAGACTGACGACGACCATGATCACCAGCACGACGATCAGCGGGATAAGGATATAGTTCATGGATCGCTATTTAGGTGCGCGACGAGCGAAATACCAGCGGGGAAGCGATGCGCGCGGAGCGAATTCGCCAGCGCCGGCCCGTTCTCGGCGGCCAGGCGGCGCTCGGCCAGCCCAAAGCCCCTCTGCGCCGAGCCGCGCCGCTTGGCTAGCTTGCGCCCGTCGGCCTCGACCAGCAGGCCGTGGTGATGCCAGCGGGGCACTGGCAGATCGAGCAACGCCTGCAGCAGCCGGTGGATGTGGGTGGCCAGGAACAGGTCGGCGCCGCGCGTCACCAGCGTAATGCCGTCCGCCGCATCGTCGAGCGTGGCGGCGAGGTGGTAGCTTGCCGGCGCGTCGCGGCGCAGCAGCACGACATCGCCGAAGATAAGCGGGTCCGCCTGCTGGATGCCGGCCAGCTCGTCTTCCCACTCAAGCGGCCCGGCCAGTGCAATTGCCTTCGCCACATCCAGCCGCCAGGCCGCACCCCTTGGATCGGCCGCGCGGCCTCGGCAGATGCCGGGGTAGATCGGCCCGTCCGGCCCTGATGATGCGGCTGCTGCGGCAATTTCGGCACGGGTGCAGCGGCACGGGTAGAGCAAACCCATCGCCTTGAGCCGCTCGCCCGCCGCGGCATACTGCGCCAGCCGCGCCGACTGGAACACCGCCGGGCCGTCCCAGCTGAGGTCCAGCCAGGCAAGATCGGCGAGGAACGCCTCGATCAGCTCCGGCCGGTTGCGCGTGCCGTCGATATCCTCGATGCGCAGCAGCACTTCGCCGCCCCGCGCCCGCGCCAGATCATGCGCGACAATCGCTGCATAGGCATGGCCGAGATGCAGCGGCCCGTTGGGGCTGGGGGCGAAGCGGGTACGGATCATTGGATCGTTTTGGTCACCCGGTTGTGGATTGACACGCTATGAGGTGCTTGACGTGGCTCGGTGAGCGGTGTTGAGTTCCCAGCCATGCACTGCCATGAAACCGTAACCCCGGTTTGCGACGGGAGGCCATGCTCAAGTCGGAGCTGATCGAGCGCGCGGCCCGCTTCCGCAGCGCCGGGGATGACCCTACCCGCAATCTTTCCGCTTGTCCCGCGCTGGTGCTCAATGCGGACTATACGCCGCTGTCGTATTATCCACTGAGCCTGTGGCCCTGGCAGACGGCGATCAAGGCGCTGTTTCTCGAACGGGTCGATATCGTCGCCAGCTATGAGCGGGAGGTGCATAGCCAGCGCTGGACGATGCAGATCCCCTCGGTAATCGCGCTCAGGCAATATGTGAAGGTCTCGGAATTTCCGGCCTTCACCCGCTTCAACCTGTTCCTGCGCGACCGGTTCAGCTGCCAGTACTGCGGCTCGCCCAGTAATCTCACCTTCGACCACGTCATTCCCCGCAAGCTTGGCGGCAAGACCAGTTGGGAAAATGTCGCCACCGCCTGTGCGCCCTGCAATATGCGCAAGGGCGGGCGCACTCCGGCGCAGGCGCATATGCCGCTGCTGCTCAAGCCGATCCGCCCGACCAACTGGCACCTCCAGGAACGGGGCCGAGGCTTCCCGCCCAATTATCTCCACGAAACCTGGCGGGACTGGCTTTATTGGGACATCGAGCTGGAAGCGTGAGCCGCGCGGCATGATGGTGCGAATCCTCGGCGTGCTCACCGGCAAGGTCAAGCCTTTCCGCGGGCCGGATGAGCCAGCGCGATCGCCAAGCACCTTCTTGAAGGGCCGGTAACGGTGGATACGCTCGGAAAATTCAATCGAGCCGCGCCAGCAATTCCTTGGCGAATGCGGTCAGCGTATCGTCGCGCGCGCCCATGATGACGATGCGGTCGCCGGGACGGGCGAGTTCGGCGATGCGTTGGCCGCAATCCTCGCGTGCGGCGATGTGCTCGGCCTTCCCGCCCGCTACCGCGATCAGCGCCGCGATGCGCTCGCTGCCTTGGCTGCGGTCGACGGTTCCGCCGAAATAGACCGGATCACAGAGCACCGTGATGTCCTCCGGACCGAGCAGCCGGGCGAAGGTCTCCGCCAGCTCCGCGCCCATCTGGCGCAGCGGGCCATAACCGTGCGGCTGGAAAAA
>JANMCD010000140.1:0-8233 GCA_031360905.1 Novosphingobium sp. | reverse complement strand
CGCCCGGCGACCTGGCTCATCGGTTTCAGCAGCGGCAGGGTGTTGCCAGAACCGGTGACGGTCTCATAGGCGATCGCGGTGACGCCCGACTTGACGAGGTCCGCCGTCTGCTCGGGATCGGGCGCGAGGTGGAGATAGGTGAACAGTACCTGCCCCGCGCGCAACTGTGCCCGTTCGGCGGGCTGCGGCTCCTTGACCTTGACCACCAGCTCGCACCCGGCAAATATCACGGCGGCGTCCGGCTGGATTGTCGCGCCGGCAGCTTCATAATTCTTGTCCGAAGCGCCAATGCCCAGCCCGGCCCCGCTTTCCACCCAGACCTCGTGGCCATGCGCCTGCAATTCGCGCGCACTTTCAGGCGTTAGTCCGACGCGGAATTCATTGTCCTTGATCTCGCGCAGAGTGCCGACACGCATGGGGAAATGCTCCAACAGGTCTTCCCATATGGCGTGGTTCGGGCAAAAAGCCACCGGAGGAAGCGAGGGCCGATGCCGCGGTTGATCCTGTTCAACAAGCCTTACGGGGTGCTCTCGCAATTCACCGATCGCGGTGAGCCAGCGGGGCGCCGGACCTTGTCGGAATTCATCGACTTGCCAGGCGTCTACCCAGCGGGCCGGCTTGATCTCGATAGCGAGGGACTTTTGCTGCTAACCGATGATGGCGGGCTTCAGGCGCGCATTGCCGATCCGAAGTTCAAGCTGCCCAAGTGCTACCTCGTGCAGGTCGAGGGCGATATGGCTGAGATTGGTCTCGCGTCGCTGCGGCAAGGTGTCCGCCTGAAAGACGGCCCGACTCGCCCCGCGGAGGTAACGCGCATCGCCGCGCCGGCGCTGTGGCCCCGCGATCCGCCAGTCCGCTTCCGCAAGAGTGTGCCCGACTGCTGGCTCTGCCTGACGATCCGTGAAGGCCGGAACCGCCAGGTGCGCCGGATGACGGCGGCCATCGGACATCCGACCTTGCGGCTGGTTCGGTGGAGTGTCGGGGACTGGACGACCGAGGGGCTGGGGCCTGGCGAGTGGCGGGAGGTTAGCGTTGGCGGCTGATCAGGGTGCTGCGGTCGCGGGTGCGCCAGGAAATTCCGCAGGCCGCGCTATTCGCTTGCCCTTGGTTCGGCTGGTCAGATGAAACTGCTGGCAGCGCTCGCAGCGATAGGGCCTGAGCGGCACGTCGGCGCCCCGAGCAACCGCAAGCGCGTCCCGTTCGGAAGGGTAACGTATCTTCCTGATGCAAACGCTCAGCCGCGTCCGCATCTCACCAATTCCGCCCCACAGCTCAGTCCTCTGTCTCGAACGCCACGCTGCCTTGATTGAACAGCGCCGCGATCAAATTCATCGCTGGTTCCGATTGCATCAACCCCGGATCGATCATGATCCGATTCCGCGAACAGAGTTGTTCGGCGAACGCAGCGGTCTGCCCGGCACAGGCGAAACATTCGCCATCGACAAACAGCAGCACTGACCCGGCTGCCTCCCGGATAAAGGAAAAGCGGCTGGCGGGGTTACGGCATAGCGGCAGATCGCTGGCGAACCATTCGCGCAATGCATCGGTCCCGATCGGCTCGTCCGGCCGCCAGTCGATATCGGGATATTTGCGCGCGGAGTTGTATCGCCCGAACCAGCGCGTGAATGCTTCTTCATCGAGCAGTTTTTCGGTGACCATCGCGTGCAGTCCGGCGATGGCCTCTGCGGAAATTTCGCCCGGATTCTGCTGCGGTTGCAGTTCGGGATCACGGTAACGATCGTCGTCCGCCAAATCCGCGACCAGATTGTCGCACCAATGCGCGATCAATTCGGCTCGCGAGGGTGCGCGAAAGCCGATCGAGTAGGTCATGCAGTCATCGCCCACCGCGATGCCGTTATGCGCCACACGGGGAGGCACATAGAGAATGTCGCCGGGCTCGAGTATCCATTCCTCGGTCGGTGCAAAGTTGGCGAGCAGGCGCAAATCCTCGTGCGGCAAGCGCTCGGTATGCTCATCGCAAAGGGCGCCAATCTGCCACCGGCGCTTGCCCAGGCCCTGAATGAGAAACACGTCGTACTGGTCGAAATGCGCCCCCACGCCGCCGCCGTCACTGGCGTAGCTGACCATTACATCGTCGATCCGCCAATTGGGGACGAAGCGAAACACCTCGAGCAGCGCGGCGACTTCTGGCACGTGGGTGTCGACCGCCTGGACCAGCAGCGTCCACGGCTGCCTGCCGAGCGCAGTGAAGCGCGGTTCGGGGAATGGGCCGTGTTCGGCATTCCGGCTATCGCGCGTCTGCGTGATGAGGCGCGATTCCACCGTTTCTTCGCAGGCCAACCCCGCAAGCTCATCCGGGGTGAGCGGATTGCGCCACGACAACCAGGGATTTCTGATGAGCAGCGGTTGCTTTTGCCAGGTTTCGCGCAGGAAGCGGGCAGCGTCAAAGTTTTGGAATTGCATGGGGACTCGCAAGGCATGGTCGGCAGTGGAATGCTACGACCGCTACAACACATTGCCCTCCTTATCCCGGTAAATATCCCGCCGCCCCACATGGTTAGACGGCCCGACAAACCCGTCCGCCTCCATTCGCTCGATCCATTTTGACGCAGTGTTGTAGCCCACTCCCATCTGACGCTGCAGCCAACTGGCGGAGGCCTTCTGGCTTTCGAACACCAGCTGGCAGACCTGGCGGTACTTGCGCTCGTCCGGGCTGTCGGATGCGGCATCGCCGTCGTCGAAGCCGAAGCCGCCGTCTTCGGGTTCCTCGGTCACCGAATCGACATATTCGGGCCTGCCCTGCCCGCGCCAGAAGTCGGCGATGCGTTCGACCTCCTCATCCGAAACGAACGGGCCATGGACCCGGCGGACCGGGTCGCTGGCGGGCTTGTAGAGCATGTCGCCCTTGCCCAGCAGCTGTTCGGCGCCCTGTTCGCCAAGGATCGTGCGGCTGTCGATCCGGCTGGTGACGGCAAAGCTGATCCGGGTCGGCAGATTGGCCTTGATCACCCCGGTGATGACATCGACCGAGGGGCGCTGTGTCGCCATGATCAGATGAATGCCGGCGGCGCGGCTCTTCTGGCTGAGCCGCTGGATCAGCACTTCGATGTCCTTGCCGCAGGTGATCATCAGATCGGCCAGTTCGTCGACGATCAGCACGATCTGCGGCAACACCCGGTAATCGAGCTGGCGGTCCTCGAAGAGTTCCTCGCCGCTATCGGGATCGAAGCCGATCTGGATGCGGCGTCCGAGCGGCTTGCCCTTGGCGGCGGCGGCGCGGACCTTGTCGTTGAAGCCGGCCAGGTTGCGCACCCCGATCTCGCTCATCATGCGGTAACGGCGCTCCATTTCCTCAACCGCCCATTTGAGCGCGCGCACCGCCTTGGCCGGCTCGGTGACGACCGGCGAGAGCAGGTGCGGGATCTCGTCGTAGCTTTTGAGTTCAAGCACCTTGGGATCGATCAGGATCAGGCGGCACTGCTGCGGCGTCAGTCGGTAGAGCAGCGACAGCAGGATGCAATTCAGCCCGACCGATTTGCCCGAACCGGTGGTGCCGGCGACAAGCAGATGCGGCATGGTTGCCAGATCGGCGATCACCGGCCCGCCGGAGATGTCCTTGCCCAGGATGATCGGCAGCATCGCCTTGCTGTTGGCGAAGGCTTCGCAAGCCACCAGCTCCCTGAGCGAAACCATCTGCCGGTCGGCATTGGGCAGTTCGATGCCCATCACCGTGCGGCCCGGAATCGAGGAGACGCGGGCCGAGATAGCGCTCATGTTCCGGGCGATATCGTCGGCCAGGCCGATGACGCGGCTGGCCTTGATGCCCGGCGCGGGCTCAAGTTCGTACATCGTCACCACCGGCCCGGTGCGGACGGCTTCGATCGTGCCCTTGACGTTGAAATCGTCGAGCACGGTTTCGAGCAGGCGGGCATTACGCTCAAGGCTTAGCTTGTCGATCTTGGGCTGCGAATTGGGTGGCGGCTCGGCAAGGAGGTCGAGGCCGGGAAGCTCGTATTCGTCGAACAGATCGCCCTGGCGGCTGCGGGCGGTGAACTCGGCGGGTTTTGCCGCGCGCGCCGGGTCGGTAATCTCCGGCGACTTGCGCGGGGCTTCGAGCGGGGGGGCGAGCGGCTTGCCGGTGCGTGGCTGCCGTTCGCGCGCCAGGGGCAAGCCATCGGCACCGGGCAGCGCCGGGACCCGCCGCAGCGCGACCGGCACCGTCAGCAGCGACACCCAGTCAATCGCGAAGACTCGTCCGCCGAGGATCGCGCCAAAGCCGAAACAAGCGAGCGCCGATGCCAGGATCGCCCAGCCTTGCATAGCGTCTGGCAGCAATGCGGCTGCGGCACGTATGGCCTTGGCGCCGAGCAGTCCGGCAATGCCGCCGGTCGATGCCGGCAGTGATCCTCCAGGTCCGGTGAAAGTCAGCGCCAGCACGGTGCCGAGCAGCGCCATCGCCAGCAGCAGCAGGCCGGCGGGCCGCCACCAGCGCTGATTCGACGGCGCCAGCAAGCCGTCTTCTTCCTCGGCAAGCCGCCACAGCTTGCGCGCGAAGACATAGAGCAGCGGCAGCAGCAATACCGAGACCAAGCCGAACAGGGACAATGCGGCATCGGCGGCCCAGGCCCCCGCTGGCCCCATCCAGTTCCGCACCGCCGCGCCAGCAGCGGTCGAGGATGAGGCGTCGGTCTGATTGTAGGTCGCCAGCGCCAGCGCGAGGAACAGCATCGCGCCGAACAGCAGCACGGCCCCGCCCAGTTCGGCACTGCGCCGCAGCGCGCGCCGGGCGGCAGCGTTCAATCTGGCGCTGGCCAGCCGTTGCTTCGAAGCTCCAGGAGCCCGTGTCGCCATAATGCTTCCCCGTTCGGTCCTATAATGCGCCGACGGGGGACTCTTCGTCAAGAATCCTCAAAATTCAGCGCTTCGGTTCGCCGCAAAGTCCGTCAATAGCCGCCCAGCGCGCCGCGCCCAGCCGGCGGGCGCGCTGTGCTGTCATGCCGCCAAGGGCAATCACCGGGACCAAGGAGCGGGCGGCGAGCAGGCGGAAGCGAAGCGGGCCGAGCGCCTTTCGCTGTACGTGCGAGCGAGTCGGGAAGGCCGGCGAAAGCAGGATCGCATCGGCGCGGGCGCGGTGAGCCATGGCGATTTCGCGCAGCGAATGGGCGGTTACCAACCGCAGCCCTGCAGGACCATGCGCGAGCTTTCGCGGTGCGCCATAGGCGGCGCTGGCGCCCCAGTGGCGGGCAGTTGCCACCTCCGCCGACAGGGCCACGGCGTGGCGGCGGCGGCGAGAGGTTTGCAGGAGCTGCGCGAATCGGACGCGCCGCTCTCCGGGCGGCAGGTGGTAGTGCCGGAAGATCAGCCCCGATCCGCGCGGCAGCAGGTCCAGCACGCTTTGCAGAGCCGCATCGTTGCGGGCATCGCTGACGAGCCAGATACGGGGCAGGGCTGGCTGGCGCTTGGGCATGGCCGCGCTATAGCATCGCGCCATGGAACAGCCAGCAGTGCGCCCCGTACAAACCCTCGCCGAAATCCGCGCCCGCATCGCCGCCGCCGCGAGCCTTGCACGGCGGAGTGCCGGCGACGTCACGCTTGTGGCGGTCAGCAAGTCGCATCCGGCGAAGCGCGTCGCCCCGCTGATCGCGGCGGGCCAGAGCGTTTTCGGCGAGAACCGGGTGCAGGAGGCCGCAGCGAAGTGGCCCGAACTGCGCGATGCGCACGGCGGAATCGAACTACATCTCATCGGCCGGTTGCAATCGAACAAGGCGGAGGAGGCCGTCAGGCTGTTCGACTGCATCCACTCGCTCGACCGCGCCTCGCTGGTCGGCGCCCTGGCGAAGGCGATGGACAAGGCGGGGCGGCGCGTGCCGTGCTTCGTCCAGGTGAATATCGGCGAGGAGGCGCAGAAGGGCGGCTGCGCGATTTCCGCCCTGCCGGCGCTGCTGGCCGAGGCCCGCGCGGCGCAGCTGCCACTGCTCGGGCTGATGGCCGTGCCGCCGCTGGGCACGGAGCCCGCACCCTATTTTGCGCTGCTGGCCAAGCTGGCGGACGATTACGGCCTAACTGGACTGAGCATGGGGATGAGCGGCGATTTCGAAACCGCGGTCATGCTGGGCGCAACCCATGTCCGGGTGGGCAGTGCGCTGTTCGGGGTGCGCGATAGCGCTTATTCGCTGTGATGCCGCTTTAGCTCATCACCTGTCAGCGTCACGACATGCAGCAAATTGGTCGAGCCCGGCGTCCCGAACGGGACCCCCGCCAGAGCTATCAGCTTCGATCCGGCGCTGCCAAAGCCGTGGCGCAGCGCCATGCGTTTGCCCTTGGCGATCATCTCCTCGAAGCTGCCGATATCGCGGGTGACCACCGGATAGGCGCCCCATAACAGGGCGATGCGCCGGGCTGTCTTGGGCGAGGGTGTCAGCACCAGCATCGGCGCGCCCGGCCGCTCGCGCGCCACTCGCCGCGCGGTCGAGCCCGATCCAGTGAAGACGACGATGCCGGCGATGGCGACCGTTTCGGCGATGGCGGCGCTTGCCTGCGCCAGTGCGTCGGCGGTGGTCGCATCGGGCATGACTTCGGTGAAATGCACCCGCGCCTGATAGCCGGGGTCGGCTTCGACCTGCATGGCGATGCGGTGCATGATCGTCACAGCCTCGACCGGCCAGGCTCCCGAGGCGGTCTCGGCGGAGAGCATCACCGCATCCGCCCCGTCGTATACGGCATTGGCGACATCGGACACTTCGGCCCTGGTCGGGGCCGGGTTCTCGATCATCGATTCGAGCATCTGCGTCGCGACGATCACCGGCTTGCCGGAACGGCGGGTGGTCTCGACGATGCGCTTCTGCAGCGGCGGCACGTCCTCCGGATTGAGCTCGACGCCGAGATCGCCGCGCGCCACCATGATGCCGTCGGCCAGCTCGATGATCTCGTCGAGCCGGTCGACCGCCGCGGGCTTTTCGATCTTGGCGATCAGCGCGCCGTAGCCGCCCATCTGCCGCCGGGCCTCGGCGACATCCTCGGGCCGCTGGACGAAGGACAGCGCCACCCAATCCGCCCCGTGCTCCACCGCGAACGCCAGGTCGCGCCGGTCCTTTTCGGTCATCGCCGGGACGGGGATGACGGTATCGGGCACGTTGACGCCCTTGCGGTCCATGATCACCCCGCCGACTTCGGCCGCGCACAGGATTGCATCCTGGCTGGCGCTGATTACCCGCAGCCGCAGCTTGCCGTCGTCGATCAGCAGGCGCTGGCCCGGTTGCAGGATGCCGAACAGTTCGGGATGCGGCAGACAGACGCGAGTGGCATCGCCGGACGCGGGATTGCGGTCGAGGGTGAAATGGCTGCCGTGGCGGATCACGGCGCGGCCATCGGTAAATTCGCCAACCCGCAGTTTGGGTCCCTGCAGGTCGCACAAAATCGCGATCGGCCGGCCAAATTCTCTCTCTGCGGCACGTATCGCGGCGATGGTCTGGGCGTGCGACTCCTGGTCCGAATGGCTCATGTTGATGCGGAAGGCGTCGGCACCGGCCGCGAGCAGCTTGGCGATCATTGCCGGCTCGCGGCTGGCCGGGCCCAGCGTTGCCAGGATCTTTACCTTCCGTCCGTGCGGGTTGAGCCTGGCCAATCAATTTGTCCTTCCGTTGAAGCGCCGCCCTATGGCAAAGCATCGCTCAAACACCAAGGACGATTGCCATGCATGAAAAAGTTGGGGATGCGCTGGACACTCTCGATGACAAAATTGCCGCCGAGGCCTTTCGCCGGCTGGTGCGCCATCTGCGCCAGCGGCATGATGCGGAGAACGTCGATCTGATGGGGCTGGCGGGCTTCTGCCGAAATTGCCTGGCGGACTGGATCGTCGATGCCGGCGCGCCGCTGGACAAGGCGCAGGCGCGCGAGGCGATCCACGGCATGCCGGCGGGCGAGTGGAAGGCGAAGTACCAGAGCGAGGCGACGCCGGAGCAGCTGGCGCGGATGGCGGAAAGTCTGAAGAAGAACGGGGGAGTGCATTAAACGCAGCACCCGAAATCACCACACCTTCTGCGGGAGGGGAAAAGTGGCTTCGCTCCGCTTTGAGGTTCTGCTTGTCGCCGCTACCAGCGACGCAATCGAATCACCCCATCACCGGAGACCACCCCGATGGCCGAAGCCACCGACGACCGCCTGCGCCTTTTGATCGAGCGCGTCGAACGCCTTGAGGAAGAAAAGAAGGGCATCGCCGACGATATCCGCGACACCTACGCCGAGGCCAAGGCGGTGGGTTATGACGCCAAGA
>JANMCD010000112.1:0-3353 GCA_031360905.1 Novosphingobium sp. | reverse complement strand
CGGCGATGGCGTCGCATTTGTTTAGCGTCCGGCTGGCGAGACTGATCTGGCTGAATATGCCGGCGTTCCCAGCCTGCACTTGGGCCATCTTGTGCACCGCGACCGAGCCCACGCCGCCCGCACCGATCACCAGAACCTTGCTCAACGCGCTTCTCCTATGCCGCAGCGAAGCAGCGGATATAGGTCCTATGCGTGACAGCACAACAACAGGGCGCTTGCGGCCCGGATCAGACAGGTTCCGCCTGTCTACCGTTCGAACAGGCTCGCCAGCTCGACATGGCTTGACCAGCGGAACTGGCCCACCGGCCGCACCTCCCGCAGCCGGTAGCCGCCCGCTACCAGCGTCGCGGCATCGCGCGCCCAGCTTGACGGGTTGCAGCTGACATAGACGATGCGCGCTACCGTGCTGTCCGCCAGTTGCGCCACCTGCTCGCGCGCGCCGGCGCGGGGCGGATCGAGGATTACGGCATCGAAGCGATTGAGCTCGTCGCACATCATCGGATTGCGGAACAGATCGCGGTGCACCGCATGGACCGGCAGTTGTGCCGTGCCGGCGGTCTGTTTGCAGGCGAGATGGGCATCGCGCGCCGCCTCCGCCGCCAGCACCTTGGCCGGGCCCGCGAGCGAGAAGGCGAAGGTGCCGAGGCCGGCGAACAGATCGGCGACCGTCTTCGCTCCGGCCAGCCATTCCCGCGCTGCCGCAACCAGCGCGCCCTCGCCGTCCGCCGTGGCTTGCAGGAAGGCGCCGGGGGGATAGGACACGGCCACGCCAGCCAGCGTCACTGTCACCGGCTCAGGCTCCCACAGCGCTTCGGAGCCATAGCCCTGGTCGAGCGTCAGCCGGGCCAGGGCGTTGCCCTGCGCGAAGCCGAGCATCGCCTCGGTAGCCGCCAGCCCCTCGACGGCGAGGCCTTTGATTGCAAGATCGACGCCCTGGTCGGTCATCGCCAGTGCGATATCCGCAGCGATGCGCCCGCCCTGCCGCGCCAGCAGCTTGCGCAGGGGTGCAAGGATCGCAGCAAGTTCGGGTAGCAGCACCGGGCATTCGGCGAGATCGACGATGCGGTGCGAGCCGCCCTCGCGGTATCCGAGTGCGATCCTGCCGCCGATATTGGCCCCGTGCAGCGCCGCGCGCCGCCGGCTGCGGGGCGGCGAGAGGTACGGCGGCGCGATAAGGTCGGGAATCAGCCCCTGCCCCGCTGCCGCATTGGCTACCCGGTCAGCGACAAAATGGGCCAGCGAATCGTCATCAAGGTGCTGAAGCTGGCAGCCGCCGCAGGTGCCGAAATGGCGGCAGGGCGCCGCAGCGTGGTGCGGGCCGTGCTCCAGTGTGCCGTCAGACAAAAGAACATCGCCCGGCGCCGCGCCGGAGGCGAAGCGGCCGCTGGCGGTTACCCCGTCACCCTTCGCGGCAGTGCGAACAATTTCTTCGCCCCCGCTCACAGCGAGGTTGCGTAAGCTTGGCGGATCGCACCGGCAAGCTCACCCGCATTGAAGCACGGCGGGCTCAATCGCGCAGCCTCGCCGTGCAGCCAGGCGCCCTCGCAGGCGGCTTCGAAAGCGTCGCTTCCACAGCAAAGCCGGCTAGCGATGGCGCCGGCCAAAACATCGCCGGTCCCAGCCACCGACAGCCAACTGGAGGCGCGGGGCGCGCAGACGATCCGGCCGTCCGGCGACGCAATGACGGTATCCGGGCCCTTGGCGACCACCACCATGCCGCTCGCCTTGGCCAGCGACGCCGCCCGCTCCAGCTTGGAGCCCGCGCCGTCACAGGCGAAGGCGCGTTCGAGCGCTACCAGTTCGCCCTCATGCGGGGTGGCGACCAGCGGGCCAGTACGTTCGGCGAGGAAGCGGCTTCCGAGCAGCACCAGCGCGTCGGCATCGAGCACCGCGGGAATATTGCTGGCGAGGGCAATCATCAGCCGCTCGCTGCTCTCGGCATGACGGCCGAGCCCGGGGCCGATCAGCAGCGCGGCAAAGTGTTTGTCTTCCAGGGCTTCGGCGAGCGGGGCGGCATCGACGACCAGATCGGGAGGGACAGTTTGCGCAGGTCCTGCGTTAGCCCCGCCCAGAGCGAGCAGCTTCACATACCCCGCCCCGGCTCCCTGCGCCGCCCGGCACGCCAGCAACGCCGCCCCCGGCATGTCCCCGCCGACCACGCCGAGCAATCCGCGCCGGTATTTATGCGCATCGGCGGCAGGCATGGCCAGTTGCGGCCGGGCGAGCATCGCGGCTGCGCCCGCCACCGGCTGAATGCCGATGCCGACCAGCCGCAAGACGCCCATTGCGGCGCTGGCGGGCATCAGGACATGGGCGAACTTCCAGGCGCCCAGCGCAATCGTCAGCTCGAAATTGGGCAGGTCGGGGTTCTGCAGAATGCCGCTGTCCGAGCCCACACCGCTCGGCAGATCGATGGCGATCGCGTGGCGGTGGCTGGCGGCGAGGCGGGCAAGCAGGGCCGCATGCGCCTGCGACAGTGGACGGGTCAGCCCGCTGCCGAACAGGCAATCGACCAGCACTTCGCCGTGGATGTCCGGGCCTTGCGGATCGGCATCGGGCCCCAGCACCTCTCCCTGATATAGCGCGCAGGCGGTCCGGGCGGCGGCGGTCTTCGGTCCGGTCGCAGCGATCACCGTCACCCGGCCGCCCCTCTCGCGGATCGCTTCGGCAATGACATAGCCGTCGCCGCCGTTGTTGCCGGGCCCGCACAGCACCGTCACCCGGCGGTGCGCGGCGATACGCCAGACATAATCCGCCGCGCCGCGCCCAGCCGTCTGCATCAGTGCGTCGATGCTGGAGCCGGCGGCAATCAGCGCCTCCTCTGCTCCGCGCATTTGCGCGACGGTGAGGATCTGGTCAGCGGCGCGCGGCATCGACCGGCGGCGCTGGGGGCGGGAGGCGGTAGCGGTCATCGCCGATAGCAACTTCAGTCGCATCCGGGTGAACGGTTACCTTCGCCCGCTCGGCCCCATCGGCTGTCCGCACCAGATCTCCTTCCACTTCGAAGCGCCGGAATCCGCCATCGGGCTGGCGCACGACAAGGATTGTGCCGCCCGGAACCACTTTGCGCTCGACCGTGCATACCGGGGCGAAGTCCACCGCTCCGTCGAGCGCGCAGGACATGGTTTCGTTGGAGGCAGCCACGGAATCGGACTGTGCCGAACAGGCGGCGAGGCCGGCCACCAGCAGTACGCTAGATATCCGCAAAGACATGGGTCTCGGCCTTTGCCCCGGGATGGGTCACCGCGCCCTGCCAGGCCGGGCCGACATTGCGGGCATAGCGCCACAGTGCGCCCGAGTTATAGTCATGCCCGCGCGGTTTCCAGGTCTTGCGGCGCTCGGCCAGTTCGGCT
>JANMCD010000088.1:0-5238 GCA_031360905.1 Novosphingobium sp. | reverse complement strand
CCGCTCGATGCCGTGGGCTTTGCCGAGAAGGTCAAGCTGCTCGAGACGATCGACGCCGCCGCCCGCAAGCGCGATCCGCGCGTTTCGCAAGTGAGCGCCAGCATTTCCGGCAGCTGGTCGGTGATCGAAATCGTCCGCGCCGACGGCTTCGTCGCGCAGGATGTCCGGCCGCTGGTGCGGCTCAACGTCAGCATCGTCGCCGAACAGAACGGCAGGCGCGAGACCGGCAGCTTCGGCATGGGCGGTCGCTGGCTGTATGACCAGCTGTTCGAGCCGGCCAACTGGAACCGCGCGATCGACGAGGCGCTGGCCCAGGCGCTGGTCAATCTCGATAGCGTCGCGGCGCCGGCGGGCGAGATGACGGTGCTGCTCGGCCCCGGCTGGCCCGGCGTGCTGCTGCACGAGGCGGTCGGTCACGGGCTCGAGGGCGATTTCAACCGCAAGGGCACCAGCGCCTTTTCCGGCCGCATCGGCGAGCGGGTCGGCGCGCCGGGCGTGACTGTGGTGGATGACGGGTCGATCCTGGGGCGCCGCGGCTCGCTGTCGATCGACGACGAAGGCACCCCGACCCAGGAGAATGTGCTGATCGAGGACGGCATATTGAAGGGCTACATCCAGGATCGGCTGAACGCCCGGCTGATGGGTGTGGCGCCCACCGGCAACGGCCGGCGCGAATCCTATGCCCACGCGCCGATGCCCCGGATGACCAACACTTTCATGCGCGGCGGCCAAGACGATCCCGCCGAGCTGCTCAGCCGGATCAAGAACGGCATCTTCGCCAAGAGCTTCGGCGGCGGGCAGGTCGATATCGTCTCGGGCAAATTCGTGTTTTCCTGCACCGAGGCCTACAAGGTGGAGAACGGCAGGCTGGGCGCGCCGATCAAGGGCGCGACGCTGATCGGCGACGGGCCGAGCGTGCTCACCCGCGTTACCGGCATCGGCAACGACATGGCGCTGGACGAAGGCATTGGCATCTGCGGCAAAGGCGGGCAGAGCGTGCCTGCGGGCGTTGGCCAGCCGACCCTGCTGGTCGAGGGGCTGACAGTGGGCGGCACGGCCTGAGCGCCGAATTAGCGGCAACCAAATATGATTGGCGACCCCCAATTCGATAACGCCGGGCTCGGTGCGGTGCTCAAGACGGCGCTTGACGCTGTCGTGGTGATGAACCCTCACGGCATCGTGGTCGGCTGGAACGACGTTGCCGAACAAAGCTTCGGATGGACGGCGCGGCAGGCGTTGGGCCAGCGGATGAGCGAGATCATCATTCCACCACGACACCGCGAAGCGCATGAGCGCGGGCTGGCGCATTTTCTCGCCACCGGCGAAGGCCCGGTGCTCGATCGGCATTTCGAGATCGAGGCACTGCACCGCGACGGCCACGAAATACCGGTCGAATTGTCGATTACGCGCACCGAGCAATTCGGCGCGCCGGTGTTCCTGGGTTTCCTGCGCGATATCACCGAGCGACGCGAGGCGAAGCGCCGCCAGGAGCTACTGATCGGCGAACTCGATCACCGGAATAGGAATGTGCTTGCGGTGGTCGGGGCGCTGGCCAGCCAGACAGCGCGAAATGTCGCCGGACTGGAGGAATTTCTCACTGTTTTCAGCGGGCGCCTGACGGCACTGGGCCAAGCGCATGAAATTCTCACTGCCGGCGCCTCAGAAGACAGCTCGCTGACGCGCCTTGCCGAAACCCTCCTTGCTGGGCACTTGGCGGGCGATCACGCGCAGGTCGCCATTTCGGGTAAAGAAATACTGGTCGCACCCCGCCAGCTCATCAGCATTGGCATGATTCTGCACGAGCTGATTACCAATTCGGTCAAGTACGGCGCGTTTCGCGGCCAGCCGGGTTTCGTTCACCTGCATTTTTCCGCATTGCCCGAAACTATTGTGATCGAGTGGACCGAAAGCGGCCAGACCGGCATCGCCTCACCAGAGCGGCGCGGTTTTGGCAGCAGGATGATCGATTTGAATGTGCTGCATGAATTGAACGGCGTGCTTGAGCGCGAATGGCACGACGGGGGGATGAAACTGCGGGTGCAGTTTCCCGTTGCCAGGCGCAACGCGGCCTGAGCCTGCGGGGCTACTTGCGTTGCGGCGGCATTTGGCCGGATCAGCCCGAGCGCTCAGCTTGAGTTCACAATCGCGGTTACAAATCACCTGGATGGGGTTAGGAGATTACTTATGCGCAAACTCGCACTCGCACTCGCAGGCACCGCCGCCCTCCTCGCCAGTCCTGCCCTACAGGCGCGGGACCGCGTAAGCGGCGAAGAACAGCTCGCCCGGATGCTCGAAGGCCGCGTCGCCGAGCGGCCGGTGAGCTGTATTTCGCTGCACCGCACCAGCGACAGCCGGGTGATCGACAAGACCGCGATCGTCTATGGCCGGGGCAGCGTGATCTACGTCAACCGCCCGCGAGACGCGCGCTCGCTCGATAGCAACGATGTCATGGTCACCAAGCTGCACAGCAGCCAGCTGTGCCGCCTCGACATCGTGCATTTGCACGAGCGCTCGCAGTTCTTCTCCACCGGCTTTGTCGGACTTGATGACTTTGTGCCGTACCGGCGGATTGCCCGCAACAACTAGTGCGATACCGCTCAGTAGCACGCATCCTGCTGGCGCTGCTTTATGCGATCGCCGGGCTGTTCCATCTGTTGAAGCCTGCCCCCTTCGTGGCCATCACGCCGGGCTGGGTGCCCGCGCCGCAGCTGGTTATAGCCATGACCGGAATTGCTGAACTGGCTGGTGCGGCGGGGCTGATCCAGACGCGCTGGCCGCGATTGCGCCGCGCTGCCGGCTGGGGACTGGCCGCCTATGCGCTGTGCGTCTGGCCGGCGAATGTCCAGCATATGCTGATCGACCTCTCCCGCAGCGATGGCGGCGGCGCAGGTCTCGCCTATCATCTCCCCCGCCTTGCCGCCCAGCCGCTGGTGATCTGGCTGGCGCTATGGGCCGGCGAGGCGATCGACTGGCCCTGGCGGCGGCGTTAGAGCGTCAGCCCTTGTCCCTCGCGTGAACCACGCCGGTGATTTCCTCATAGAGCATCACTGACGTCGCCTCGAGGTTGCATGGGCGCAAAATACGCTTGGCCAAGCCCAGGTTTACTCCCACTCGATTGTTCCCGGCGGCTTGCTGGTGTAATCGTACACCACCCGGTTGATCCCCTTGACCTCATTGATGATCCGCGTCGCCACACGGCTGAGGAACGCCGCATCGAAGGGATAGATGTCCGCCGTCATCCCGTCGGTCGAGGTTACCGCGCGCAGGGCGCAGACGTTGTCGTAGGTCCGGCTGTCGCCCATCACGCCGACGGTGCGCACCGGCAGCAGCACGGCGAAGGCCTGCCAGATCGCATCGTACAGTCCGGCTCTGCGGATTTCGTCGAGGTACACGGCATCGGCCTTGCGCAGGATATCGCAGCGCTGGCGGGTGACTTCGCCGGGGATGCGGATGGCGAGGCCGGGGCCAGGGAACGGGTGGCGGCCGACGAAGACCCCTGGCAGGCCAAGCTCGCGGCCAAGTTCGCGGACCTCGTCCTTGAACAATTCGCGCAAGGGTTCGACCAGCTGCATGTTCATCCGCTCGGGCAGGCCGCCGACGTTGTGGTGGCTCTTGATCGTCACCGAGGGTCCGCCGGTGAAGGACACCGATTCGATCACATCGGGGTAGAGCGTGCCTTGCGCCAGGAATTCGGCGCCGCCGATCCCCCGCGCCTCCTCCTCGAACACGTCGATGAAGGTCTTGCCGATAAATTTGCGCTTGGCCTCGGGGTCGGTGATGCCGGCGAGGCCGCTGAGGAACAGCGTCGACACGTCCTTGTGGATCAGCGGAATGTTGTAATGGCCGCGGAACAGCGAGACGACCTGCTCGCTCTCGCCCAGGCGCATCAAGCCGTGGTCGACATAGACGCAGGTCAGCTGCTCGCCGATGGCTTCGTGGATCAGCACCGCAGCGACAGCCGAATCGACGCCGCCGGAAAGGCCGCAGATGACCTTGCCCTTTCCAACCTGCGCGCGGATTTCGGCGATCTTGGTCTTGCGGAATTCGGCCATGGTCCAATCGCCGGCGAGGCCGCAGACATGGCGGACGAAGTTCTTGAGCAGCTTCGCACCATCCGGCGTATGCACCACTTCCATGTGGAACTGGGTGGCGTAGATGCGCTTCTCGTCATGGGCGACAACGGCGAAGGGTGAGCCCTCGCTCGAGGCGACCGGACGGAAACCGGGGGCGAGCCGGGTCACGCGGTCGCCGTGGCTCATCCATACCTGGTGCCGCTCGCCCTCCGACCAGAGGCCATCGAACAGAACGCAACCATCGGAAATCTTGATGAAGGCGCGGCCGAATTCGCCGGCATCGCCGGGCAGAACCTCGCCGCCGAGCTGGTGCATCAGCGCCTGCTGGCCGTAGCAGATGCCGAGCAGCGGCAGTCCGCTTTGCAGAATTTCATCCGGAATGCGCGGTCCGTCCGCATCGAGCACCGAGGCCGGACCGCCCGACAGGATGATGCCCTTCGGCCGCATCCGCGCGAATGCCGCCGCGGCGCTGCCGAAAGGGGCGATTTCCGAATAGACCCCGGCTTCGCGCACGCGCCGCGCGATCAGCTGCGTCACCTGGCTGCCGAAATCGACGATGAGGATGGAATCCGAGGGCTGGATGGTCATGGCGGGGCGATAGGGCGCAGGTTTTTTTCTGTCCAGTCCGGGGCCGCACCAGGCGGCGAAAGCGGCCCGGGAGCCGACTTTTGCGTGGCAAACAAAACCTTAACACGTTTTGTATTGCAGTTTTTGCAATAGTGCTTGCTCTCTTTGCACGGGGAAATCTCGGCAAATCACTTATGTTGCATGTGCGAAGAGGAGTTGGCTCTCTCTAAGCAAACAAGGGGAACTGCAATGACTCGTTTTCTGCACAATGTGTTCGGCTTCGCTGTTGCACTCGGTACCGGCGGCTTGATGCTCGCGATCACGCTCGTCTGAATGTGAGCGCGCAATCGGAACGGCCCCGCGCCTGATCCTGCTTCACCGGCGGGATCAGGCCGGGGCCGCATACAATCCGCCATTGCTTGGCGCTTCCGCACAGCCGGCACTGTCTGGCTTTCCTGTGGATGGAACCGGGCGAAACGGCTTTCTCAACCGGCCGTGAGTGCCTATGTGCTGGGAATGGCCAGCACTCCCCCCAACACGCCCGACGACACCCCCCAGATCATCCCCACGAACATCCCCAACGCCAATGCTTACGGGG
>JANMCD010000082.1:0-6935 GCA_031360905.1 Novosphingobium sp. | reverse complement strand
GGTCGCTCATCTGGCCTTCGGTGAGCAGCATCATGATGGGCCGGCCCAGCCCGTCGCAGACGGCATGGAGCTTTGAGTTCAAGCCGCCTTTGGTGCGCCCGATACATCTGGGAAGAGCCCCCCTTTTAACAGGCTGGCGGCGGTGCGGTGGGCCTTGAGATGGGTGGCGTCGATCATGATCCGGTCAGGCTCTCCAGCCTTGCTGGCCAACTCGATGAAGATGCGGTTGAACACACCCAGGCGGCTCCAGCGGATAAACCGGTTGTAGATCGTCTTGTGCGGGCCGTAATCCTTGGGCGCATCGCGCCACATCAACCCGTGCTTGATGACATAGATGATCGCCGACACAATGCGCCGGTCATCGACCCTTGGAACTCCATGCGACAACGGGAAAAACGGCTTGATCCGGCGCATCTGCGCCTCGCTCAACAAAAATGGAACATCCATCGACAGCGCCTCCTTGACGATGCCATTGAATCAACCAATTATCCCTCATGCAAGCATTTTAACAGGTCCTGAGCCTAGCGGGCCGGGGAGAACCCTGCCCCGTCCGGCCAGCCTGGCGCGGCGAGACCCATCACCTTGAATAGCCTTCCCATCTGGTCGTCGCCGATCAGTCGATGCTTGCCCGCCTGGAGCGCGTCGGCCTGTTCCGGGGCACAGGCTGAAAGGGTGTCGGCGCGCATTTCGATGCCGAGATCGCGCAGCCAGCGGCCTTGCGGCACTGTGCCCAGCCATTTGGCCCCCCGCGCCTGCGCCGCCTGCGCCAGTGCGGCGAAATCGACATGGGCGGTAAGGTCGCAGTCGCCCGGCGCAACGAACGGATCGATCTTGCGGTGCGCGCGCACTGCCTGCAGGCTCGATCCGGTCCGGGGCTCGTCGTAGCCGTAATCGATCAGCAAGGCCGCCCCGCCCTGCGCCGCCAGCCGCCCGGCAATCTCATCGACAATAGCGCCGGCCCCAGGGCAGGTTTCGATAATTGTCCCTGCGGGCGCCTGCCGCCGCGCGTCGGGCACGGCAGCATCCATCGGCAAGCTGCCCGCTACGGCGAGCAACCGCCCCTGCTCGATCCCGACCATGCGCTCGCGCCAGCCATCCTCGGTCTTTACCAGCTGGCGGACCGGCAGCGCATCGAAAAACTCGTTGGCAACGATCAGCACCGGGCCGTCCAGCGGCACGCTTGCCAGATCGTCGTGCCACTGCGCCTCCGGCAGCGCCGCCAGCTGCACCGCCCGCAGCGCGCCTGAGCTTTCGACCAGATGCACATCCGGCGTCAGCCCGTGGCGAGCCGCCGCCGGCAGCGCATCGCGCGCCAGCGTGCCGCGGCCGGGGCCAAGCTCGACGTAATGGACCGGCCCCGGGCGACCGGCGCGGATCCAGATATCGGCCAGCCACACCCCGATCAGCTCGCCGAACATCTGGCTGATTTCCGGCGCGGTGATGAAATCGCCGCCCGCGCCCAGCGGATCGCGCGCGGCGTAATAGCGCGCGTTGGATTCGCCCATATAGTGCATCAGGCTGATCGGCCCGGTGCTGGCGATCAGCCGCGCGAAGATCTCCGTCAGCGGCTCCGAAGGCCGAGCCGGCGCCGCGCTCATGCCGGCGCGGGCGCCGCCCTGCTACCCAGCGGCTGGCGGACAAACGCCCGGATGACGAAGAACAGGCCAACCGCGATCAGCGGCAGCGTCAGCCATTGGCCCATGGAAAGCCCGGTCCGTTCGGCAAATTCGGCCAGCTGGCTGTCGGGCTCGCGGAAGAACTCGACAATGAACCGCGCCAGGCCAATGCCGGCGGCGAAAATGCCGACCAGCAGGCCCGGCCGGTAGCGGGCGTGGGTTTTCCAGAACAGCAGCAGCATGACCACGGCCAGCAGCGCGCCTTCCAGCACCGCCTCGTAAAGCTGGCTCGGATGGCGCGGCAGCAGGCCGGCATCGGGGAACACCATCGCCCAGCGAACCCCTTCGCCCGCGACCCGGCCCCACAGCTCGCCGTTGACGAAATTGGCGAGGCGGCCGAACAGCATTCCGAACGGCACGCTGACGGCGATGTAATCGCTCACCCGCAGAAACGGCAGCCCGCCGCGCCACGACACCCAGGCGATGGCAAGCACCGTGCCGGCGAGGCCGCCGTGGAAGCTCATGCCGCCGTTCCACAGCTTGAGCAGCTCGAGCGGTTGCAACCACAGCTCGGGCGCGTAAAAAATCGCGTAGCCCAGCCGCCCGCCGAGGATGACGCCAAGAGTGCAGTAGAAAAACAGATCGTCGCAATGCCGCTGCGCCAGCGGCGCGCCTGGCGCCTTGATCATCCGGAGCATGTGCCAATAGGCCAGGACGATTCCGGCGAGATAGGCGAGGCTGTACCACCGCAGGGTGAACACGCCGAGATCGATGCCGCGGGTGAGCCCCAGATCGACCCAATAGATCGGCTCCGCAGCGGCCAAGAGTGAAAGCACGTTTGGTAACCCCTGATAGGCCGCCCGGTTGGATCGGCAGCGATGCGGCGCCTTCTGGCACAGCGGGGCAGGCAATGTCATCCGGCTTGTTGGCTTGCCAGCCCGATAACCGGGGAAAGCCGAAGTCGCAAAGGCCGCTATGCCGCAGGCGGGAGTAGCGCTAAAGACGAAAGATGACCGTCAGCCGTTTTCCCAACCAGCGCGCCATCATCGACCGCCGCGCGCTTGGCGAGGCCATCGCCGCTGCGGTCGGCGAGAACGGCGGACCTGCGGCCCGCCCGCGCGTCGTTGAATTGCTGCGCCAGGCGCTGGCCGACGGCCGCGCCGAGATCGCCCGCCGCCTCACCGAAAAACCAACTGCGGGCCACGACTGCGCCGAGGCGCAGTCGTTCCTCGTCGATCAGCTCATCCGCATAATTCACGACCATGTGATCGGCGACGTCTACCGCTCCAGCAATCGCTCCTCGGGCGAACGGCTGACGATCATGGCGGTCGGCGGCTATGGGCGCGGCGAGATGGCGCCGCATTCGGATGTCGATGTCGCCTTCCTCACCCCGATCAAGCAGACGCCGTGGTGCGAGCAGGTGATCGAGGCGATGCTCTATGTCCGGAGGGACCTCGCGCTCACGGTCGGCCAGTCCAGCCGCACCCTCGACGACATGGTCCGCAGGGCCAAAAGCGACCTCACCATCCGCACCGCGCTGCTCGAAGGCCGCTATGTCTGGGGCGACCAGCCGCTTTACGACGAGGCGCAGCGGCGGTTTTGGGCCGACGTCGTGCAGGGCACCGAACAGAAATATGTCGCCGAAAAACTGGCCGAGCGCAACGACCGGCACAAGCGGCTGGGCGACAGCCGCTATCTCGTCGAACCCAATGTCAAAGAAGGCAAAGGCTGCCTGCGCGACCTGCACACCCTCTACTGGATCGGCAAATACATCCACAAGGTGCGCGATGTCAGCGAACTGGTCACTGTCGGCCTGCTCACCCCGGCCGAATACCGCGCTTTCCGCAAGGCCGAGAACTTCTTCTGGGCGGTGCGCTGCCACCTTCACACCCTGACCCGCCGCGCCGAGGACCGACTGACCTTCGACGTGCAGCGCGAAGTGGCGGCGCGGATGAAGTACAGCGACCGGCCGGGAAAGCGGGGGGTCGAGCGCTTCATGCAGTATTTCTTCTTGCAGGCGAAGGTCGTCGGCTCGCTCACCGGCGTGTTCCTCGGCCAGCTCGACGAGCAATTCGCCAAGAAGCAGCGCCGCGGCCTGTTCTCGGGCTTCCGCGGCCGGGCGCGGATGGTCAAGGGCTACCGCATCTTCGGCGGGCGGGTGGGAATCATGTCACCCAACTGGTTCGAGCAGGATCCGGTCCGGCTGCTGGAAATCTTCACGGTGGCCGATGCCGAGCATCTTGAGCTGCATCCCGACGCAATGCGCCTCGCCGCCCGCGATGCGCGGCTGGTCGATGCGGAGGTGCGCCGGGACCCGCGCGCCAATGCGCTGTTCATGGAGCTGCTGACCAGCCGCGGCGATCCCGAAGCGGTGCTGCGGTGGCTCAACGAGGCCGGCGTGTTCGGCCGCTTCGTGCCCGATTTCGGCCGGGTCAACGCGCAGATGCAGTTCGATATGTACCACCACTACACGGTGGACGAGCACACCATTCGCGCAATCGGCCTGCTGGCGCGGATCGAAAAGGGCGAGCTGAAGGAAGACCATCCGCTCGCCAGTGTCATTATCCACGAAATCCAGTCGCGCCGGGCGCTTTATCTGGCGGTGCTGCTGCACGACATCGCCAAGGGACGCGGCGGCGACCATTCGGTGCTGGGTGCCGATATCGCCCTCAAACTCGGCCCCCGTTTTGGGCTGGAGCCGGCCGAGACCGAGCTGGTCTCCTGGCTGGTGCGGTATCATTTGCTGCTGAGCGACACGGCGATGAAGCGCGATCTGGCCGACTGGAAGACGATCACCGATTTCGTCGGCGCGGTGGGCTCGCTTGATCGGCTGCGCCAGCTGACCCTGCTGACCATCGTCGATATCCGCGCGGTCGGGCCCGGCGTGTGGAACAGCTGGAAGCGCCAGCTGATCCAGGAACTCTACGATGCCGCCGAGGAACGCATTCGCCTTGGCCATGCCAGCCACGCCCGGCCCGAGCGTGTCGCCGCCAGGAAGGCTGCCGTGGCCGAGCGGCTGGGCGAGGACAAGGCGCTGGTTAGCGAGATCGGGGCGCAGCTCGGCGATGCCTACTGGATCGCCGAGCCCGAAGATATCATCGCCATGAACCTCGCCCAGCTCGCCAGCGCCAAGGGCGCGCCGCTGGACATCGCGACGCATTATTACCCGGCGCGAGGCGCGACACTGGTCTCGGTCCTGGCGGCTGACCATCCTGGCCTGTTCTACCGTATCGCCGGCGGCATCCATCTCGCCGGCGGCAACATCATCGACGCGCGCATTCACACCGCGCGCAACGGCGTGGCGGTCGACAATTTCCTTGTCCAGGACCCGCTGGGGCGTCCGTTTATGGAGCCCGCGCAGCTCGCGCGGCTGCGCACCGGGATCGAGGACGCGCTCGCCAACCGCAGCAAGCTGGTGCCGCAGCTCGCCGCCCGCCCGCTCTCTCGCCCGCGCGCAGACGCCTTCGAGGTGCGCGGCCGGGTCGAATTCGACAACCAGGCCTCCAACCGCTTCACCGTCGTCGAAGTCAGCGCCCGCGACCGGCCGGCGCTGCTCAACCGGCTGGCGCGCGTACTGTTCGAGGCCAAACTGATCGTCCACTCCGCGCACATCGCCACCTACGGAGCGCGAGCGGCGGATATTTTTTACGTCACCGACCTGCTGGGTGAGAAGGTCACGGCGATGCCCCGGCTGAAGGCGGTCGAACGCGGGCTGCTGGCGGCGGCGAGCGAGGAGGTGGCGGTGGCGGCTTGATGCTTTTCCGGGAGATGATTCAAAAGCTTAAGCGCGCGCTTATTCGCAAATCTCGACCTGCAAGCGGTGCGTAATCCTTGAGGAAGCTGGCATGGCGGCGCGCCACGACGTCGAAGATGTTGTTGGCCGAAAGGGTAAGGGTAGTGCCCTTGTCGGCGCCGAACGGTTTCCAGCTCGCACTGGCATTGACCATCGTGTAACCTTTGGTCGCTGTTTCGAAGGCCTCAATACGGTCCTGGCCATTAACCCATTCCGCCTCTACGCGGCCGGTGAGACCATCGGACTGCGCTTCCAGCCCCCCCAGCAGACGCAACGCCGGGATGCGCGGAGCCGGGCCGCCACCCGTTATCCTCGCGCGGGTGACATCGCCGATCCCGTCCAGGTTGATCGCATAGTCGCCCAATTGCGCGACGCGCACCGAAGCTTCGACCTCTGCGCCATAATAGCGGGCACCGGCCTGCAGATACTGGAACACTGGCAGGCCCTTTTCGATATCGCCGGTCGGGCTTTCGAAGATGAAGCCCTTGAACCACGAGTGATAGAACGAGGCGCTCAAGCTGTAGCCGTCGCCCTTGCCGCGCAAAGTCAGCTCCAGACCGGTAGACTTCTCCTTGTTGAAGGTCGGATCACCCAATTCAAAAGCCTGTGTGCCAGCGTGGGGGCCATTGGCGAACAGCTCCTCCGCCGAGGGAGCGCGTTCGGTATAGGAACCGTTGAGGCCGATCCGCCAGCCGCTGGTCACCTCGGCGCTGGCACCCAGTGAGCCGGAGAAAGCGGTAAAGCTGCGGCGTATGTCCGGATTGCCGAGATCGGTATCGGCGGCTGCGTTCAGGATCGAATGCTCGATACGCCCGCCGGCTTCAGCACGCAGGCTGCCGAAATCGAAACCTTGCAGCGTGAATAGGCCATATTGCTGCGTCTTGCTGCGGGGCAGGAATTTCTCGTCGCCGATAATATTGAGATCACGCAGAAAGAACTGCCCGCCGATCGCGCCGCGCCAGCCATTGTGCTCGCGCTGGACCAGTTCGAGTCGGTTCTCCCAGCCCTGGTTAAGGAACGTCGTGCCAATGGCACCGGTAGCGTCGATCTCGTTGTGCTTGTAGTCGGCATAGCCGCCGCGCAGGCGGATAGCTTCGAGAAAGCCGCTTTCCGGCTTCACTTCGCCGCGCCAATCGAGCCGGGTCTGCTGCATGTCCAGCCGGACCTCCTCGGCCCCGACTGCCGGATCGACCGAATAGCGCACGGGCACGCCATAGAGATTGTCATACTGCGAAACGGAAAAGCCCAGATTGGCATTCTGGGTGATGTAGGCAGCGCCGCCTGCGATCTCCCACGAGCGGCCGGCACTGTTGGGCAGTTCGCCCTTGAGATCGGCGAGACCGGCAATGTCCGGATCACCGCTGGCGAGGGCCGCAGCCCGCAAGGCCGGGGTCAGGATATATCCGCCCGTCCGCAGATTGTCTGTCTTGGTATACGTGCCGTCAAAATGGATCACGAATTTATCGCCCAGGGGCACGTCGATGCGCGTGCCGCCTGAACGCTCATTCGCCGCGCTGCCATAGGTG
>JANMCD010000006.1:0-2817 GCA_031360905.1 Novosphingobium sp. | reverse complement strand
CTCGCGCGCGGTGTGACACATCGGCGCCGCGAGGCTTAATAGGCCCATTCGAGCATCACCCAGACCTTGCGTGCGTCACTCGCGAAGTGTTTGGCGCGATAGTCGGCAAGCTTGGCCGTGGCGGTCCAGCGGCCGCGCTTGGCCGAGACCATCGCGTCCCACTCGTTACCATAAGCAATATTCAAGCGGTCGCTGTCGAAGCGGTGATAGACGACCGCAGCATTGATCGCATCGAACCCGGCGACGGACTTCCAGCCGTAGCCACCGCTGGCATAGAGATCGCGCAACCCGTTGGGCGGGGTGGTGAGGAACTTGTCGGCCCAGCCCTGGAATTTGTGCAGCGTCGCCAGCGGGGTCTGGAAACTAGTCAGCGCCAATCCCTTGTCCGCCCCCAGCCGTTCATGGCCTAGGCCGAGCTTCGCCGCGCCGAATTCAATGCCGAGGTCGGCCAGCCAGTAATCGGCGCGATAATTGTTCGGGTTGCGATGATGGTCCGATTGGCTGGCGTAGCTCAGGGCGTAGTTCAGCTTGGCGGCAGGCGAGAGCTTTCGGCTTCCGACGAGGCGGATTCCATAGGTCTGGCTGGAAAGTCGAAAGCCCTGGACGCGAGCCTCGTCCTGGTCGACGAGGAAGGCGAAGCCCGATAGCGTGCCAAGCATCGTTGGATGGCTGATAGTGGCGAAGACATTATTTCCTCCTATCGCTTGCTGGCGGGCATCGCGCCCGTCGATTCCCCAGATGGTGCGGACCGACCAGGCGTAGGTGAGGTCGACCTTGACGCTCTTGGCATCGCCATATTCGAGCCGCACCGCGTCGAAAGTCTGTTCGTTCTGGCGCCAGCCGCTCGATCCGACGAACCGCTGGTCGTCGAGGTTGATGCGTTGGCGTCCGGCGGTGATGAGCGTCTCGGCCAACCCGCGATACTGGAGCTGAAAGCGGTTCAGTTCGACGTTCTGCGGATCCGGAACAATCGGGTGGAACGTCTTGCCGTTGACCCCGCTGTCGTAGCGCTCGCTGATCGCGAGCGTCGCCTCGCCCTCGGCCAGCAAAGACCAATCGTCCAACGACAGCTCCGCGCCGGCGCGGATGCGCGCGGTGACGGCGTCGGCATCGCGGTCAAAGCCCTGCTGATCGACATGCTCGTAGCGCAGTCGTGTGTCGATCATCGGCTTGACGCTGAGCGGCTGGGCAAGCGTTGGAGCGGCCGCTCCAGCGAGCAGCGCAGCGCATGCATATCGCACGGCGCTCACCCGCATGTCGAATAGCCGCAATCGAGACAATTGTTGCAGCCCTCGACCCGGATCAGCGCGGCTGTTCCACATTGCGGACAGGGCTGGCCTCTGGGCCGCTCGGGCTGCGGTCGAACCCGGTCCAAAGATTCCGGCTCCAATTTTACATCACCCATGTGGCGCTCAATGATCGCGCCGATTGCGGCGAGCAGCGACGGAACGTAGCGCTCGCCCATCCAGGCGCCACCGCGCGGGTCGAAGACCGCCTTCAATTCCTCGGCAACGAATGAAACGTCACCACCCCTCCGGAAGACCGCGGAAACCATCCGCGTCAGCCCGAGCGTCCAGGCGTAGTGATCCATGTTTTTGGAATTGATGAAAATCTCGAACGGGCGCCGTTCGTTGCCATCGACCAAATCGTTGATCGTGACATAAACCGCGTGCGCGCTTCCGGGCCATTTGAGCTTGTAGGTGGTGCCGTGGAGCGCCTCCAAGCGTGGCTCTAGCACCGAGAGTTTCGGCGCTTGTGATGGCACGCTCAGCACCGATCCGGTGATCGCATTGGGGCGGTAAGTGGTGAGACCCTTGCAGCCGAGATGATAGCCTTCGACATAGACGTCGGCGAAGGCGTCGAAACTAATGTCTTCGGGGCAGTTGACGGTCTTGGAGATCGAGCTGTCGATCAGCGCCTGCGCGGCGGCCTGCATGGTGAGGTGGTCGGATGGGCTGAGGGTCTGCGCGCTGACGAACAGCTCGGCTGGCGGGATGGCATCGTCGCCCTTGAGGCGACGCCACGCCTGCATCGCATAATCCTCGACCGCTTCCTCGCGGGTGGTGCCGTCGGGTTGGCGGATGCGGCGGGTGTAGGCGTAGGCGAACACCGGCTCGACGCCGGAGGAGACGTTGCCCGCGAGCAGTGACGTGGTTCCGGTCGGGGCGATCGACGTCAGGCAGCCGTTGCGAAGGCCGTGCTCGGCGATCAAGGCGCGCGTCTCCTCGTCGAGGCTGGCGAGGTTCGGACGGTCGAGCATGCACTTGTCGTAGAGCGGGAACGGCCCTTTTTCGGCGGCGATTTCAGCGGATGCGCGATAGGCCTCGCGCTTGATCACCTCGAGCCAGCGGCGTGCCAGCGCGACCGCGGGGCCCGTGCCATATGTCGTCCCGCAGAACAGCAGCGCGTCAGCCAGGCCGGTAACCCCAAGCCCGATGCGGCGCGTGGCCTTGGCTTCCGCTTCCTGCTCGGGCAGCGGATAGCGAGATATGTCGATGACATTGTCGAGCAAACGGATCGCGGTTTTGGTCAGCTTGGCAAGCAGCGGCTCGTCAAGCGCGGCATCGGGTTCGAACGGATTGATCACCAGCCGAGCGAGATTGATCGAACCCAGCAGGCATGCCCCGTAGGGCGGCAGCATCTGCTCGCCGCACGGGTTGCTGGCGCTAATCTGCTCGCAATGCGCCAGGTTGTTGAGCTGGTTGACCCGATCGACGAAGATCACACCCGGCTCGGCCATGTCGTAGGTCGCGCGCATCAGCCGTTGCCACAGGTCCTTGGCGCGGATGGTGCGGTGGACTTCGCCTCCGAACAGCA
>JANMCD010000320.1:0-3118 GCA_031360905.1 Novosphingobium sp. | reverse complement strand
GGCGGAACTGCTGTTATTCGGCGCGATCCTGCGCCCCGACGGTACCCGCGCCGGTCGCGACTACGATATCGTCGTAGTGCTGAAAGGGCCGACCAGGCCCATCGTACTGCGCGAAAAGCGCAAGATCGCCGGCATCTGGATCAATGCCGAAAGCACCGAATTCCAGTCTGCGCCGTCCTATTTCGCCGTCGCCTCCTCTCGCCCCATCGACCAGATCGTCGATAGAAAAACCGCTGCTATCTATGAGCTTGGCCTGCCCTGGCTGCAACTCTCGCCGAGCGGCGCAATCGAGCCCAAGGTGCTCGGAAGGTTTGCCGGGGGTTTGGTCGAGCTGATGTCACGCAATGGGCTCTACAGGCAGGACCAGGGCGGCGTTAAGGTCAGCGAACAGGTGCTCTACCAGGCGCGCATCTCGCTCCCGGCGAATGTCAGTACCGGAAAATATACCGCAGAAACTTTCGCGATTTCGCGCGGCCGGGTGGTAGCATCGGCGATCAGCGAAGTCGAAGTCCGCAAACTCGGGTTCGAAGGAGCCGTCGCCCAGTTCGCGCGGCAATATTCTTTCGTCTACGGTCTGATCGCGGTGGCCATTTCCGTTCTGATGGGTTGGTTGGCGGGACGGGTATTCACTCTTGTTTAGCGGGAAATTAACCGCTCATCCCTAAGATTCAGGCAGAAAATTGCCATGAGGGGACGAAGCGGCCAATGTCGGAAATGAGCAGGAATCAATTCGATACGGCGCAGCCCGCCTCAACGGAGCAACCCGCTGCGGCGGCAAATGCGGCGATTTTCTCCGACTTCGATGATGCCCGCGATCCAATCGGGATTGTCCTCGAAATCGCCGGTTCGGGAAGCCAGATCGCAATCGACCTCCAACGCCTGACCGAATGTGCCGACAATTCCGATCCCTCGGTTGCTCTGGCGGGCCAAGTCGGCAGCCAGATCAAAATCCGGGTCGGCAAGGGCTGGCTGCTCGCGACCGTGCGAAACCAGAAGCAGGATGCCAAGACGCCCGGCGGAATCCTCGCGGCGATCGACTTTCTCGGCGAGGGCGACGAGGAACGGGTGACCGGCAAGATCCACAGCTTTCGCCGGGGTGTGACACGCTATCCGATCCCGGGCGCGCTGGTTTATCCCGCGACCAGCAGCGACCTGCGGCAGATTTACGCCAGCGACGGGCGGAGCGCGATCCAGGTGGGCACAGTCTATCCCACGACCGATATTCGGGCCGGCATTTACATCGATGCGATGCTTGGCAAGCATTTTGCCCTGCTTGGATCGACCGGCACCGGCAAATCGACCAGCGCCGCGCTGATCCTCCACCGCATCTGCGAGAATGCGCCCGAAGGCCACATCATCATGATCGATCCGCATGGTGAATATGCGGCGGCGTTCCGCAGCACGGGCCTGATCCTCGACGTAACCAATCTGCAGATGCCCTATTGGCTGATGAACTTCGAGGAGCATTGCGAGACGCTCCTCAGCACGACCGGCGACTCCCGGCAGGAGGATATGGAAATCCTTGCCAAATGCCTGTTGCAGGCGCGGATGAAGAACCGGCTGGCCGAAGGCCTGGGCAAGATCACCGTCGATGCGCCGATCCCTTACCTCCTGTCGGACCTGTCGGCGATCCTGCAGAATGAAATGGGCAAGCTCGAGAAGGCGACCTCGACCGCGCCGTTCATCCGGATCAAGTCGAAGCTCGACGAGCTGAAGGGCGATCCGCGCTACCAGTTCATGTTCTCCGGCATGCTGGTCAACGACACCATGGCGGATTTCATCGCCAAGATCTTCCGCCTGCCGGCGCGGGGCAAACCGATCTCGATCATCGATGTGTCAGGCGTGCCGTCGGAAATCACCTCGACGGTGGTCGCCATGCTCAGCCGGCTGGTGTTCGACTTCGCGATCTGGTCGCGTGAGGAAAAGACCCGGCCAATCCTGCTGGTCTGCGAAGAGGCGCACCGCTACGTCCCCAACGAGAAGAACGCCGATGGCTCTTCGGTTGGGCGCATTCTTTCGCGGATCGCCAAGGAAGGCCGGAAATACGGCATTTCCCTGGGCCTCATCACCCAGCGTCCCTCGGACCTTGCCGAAGGCGTGCTGTCGCAGTGCGGCACGATTATCTCGATGCGGCTCAACAACGAGCGCGACCAGGCTTTCGTCAAGGCGGCGATGCCCGAAGGCGCGCGGGGGTTTCTCGATTCGATTCCGGCGCTGCGAAACCGCGAATGCATCATCTGCGGCGAGGGCGTCTCGATCCCGATCCGGGTGAGTTTCGACGAGCTCGAGGAATTCAAGCGCCCGGCTTCGGAAGACCCATCTTTTGCCGAACTCTGGAACAATACCGGCGGCGAAGACGAAATGGTCCAGCGCACCGTCCAGCGCTGGCGCGCGCACGGGCGGTAGAACGACGGGTATTCAGCGGACTGTGCGGGGCCGGAATGGTTGGTTTCCTTCACGTTCCTCTCGTGTCGCCGTAGAGGTGGATATGCAAGCGGTCGGAAAAGGAAAACCCGTGTTCCGAACACAGCGGCGCTAGCCAGCACGCTCGTTCACGCAGGGTCTCGCTATCGCGACCTTCGGGCATCAGGAAGATGCGGGCCGGTTCAATCGCGTAGGATTGCTGGATCGAGAGGACCTCGAGGACGTCTTCGGGAGCGGAAACGACAAACTTGAAGTAGGCTTTAGGTTCGTCTTTCCAGGCGGTAAGTCGCTCGGGAATCATCGCCATATCAAGGGGATTGCCGCTATGCTTCAACTTTGGGCTGACATTGTACTGGTGGACCATTGCGCCCAGCGCGGGCGGCGCGGCAACAGTCCCGTTGGTTTCCACTTCCACATGCATCTCGGGAAGCAGCGCGATCATCCGGGTGAGGGCCGGTGCCTGTAGCAGAGGCTCGCCGCCGGTAATGACGAGGCGGCGGGGCGCGAGCGCTGCGATCCGGGCAGCGGCGTCTGCCTCGCTGAGACTCACCTGATTGGCGCTGCGCTCGTAAGTCAGCCCATCGCGGTGCGGCCGGTTGTCGCCGGTGAAACGCCATGTGTAGGCGGTGTCGCACCAGACGCAGGCGAGGTTGCAGCGCGACAGGCGAATGAATGTGGAGGGCCGCCCGGTGGA
>JANMCD010000298.1:0-13870 GCA_031360905.1 Novosphingobium sp. | reverse complement strand
TGACTGGTAGACGTTGGCCAGCGTCTGCGCCTCGACCCCTTGCGCGGCGTCGACGACGAGGAGCGCGCCCTCGCAGGCGGCGAGGCTGCGGCTGACCTCATAGGCGAAGTCGACATGGCCGGGGGTGTCCATGAGGTTGAGCTCATAGTCGAGGCCGTCGTTGGCGGTGTATTTGAGGCGAACGGTCTGCGCCTTGATGGTGATCCCGCGCTCGCGCTCAATATCCATGTTATCAAGCACTTGCGCGCTCATCTCGCGCTCGGTGAGGCCGCCGGTGAACTGGATCAACCGGTCGGCCAGGGTCGATTTGCCGTGGTCGATGTGGGCGATAATGGAAAAATTACGAATACGGGAGAGGTCTGTCATCGCGCGCCCTTAGCGGCATGGGCGGTCGCTGTCAGCAGTCAGTTGCCCGCCCCGCCCGACTTGCGCTGCGTTTCGCTCACCTGGGCGAACTTGGGCATGCTGAACGAGACGGGCCCGATACCCGAACCCGGGCCAACCAGCGGATAGTTGCCCGCGGGCAGCGCCGCCAGGGGCATGCCGGCGGCAACCAGCACATAGGGCGAAACCCGGTTGCGGGTGCACAGGCCGCCCGCCCCGTCATCGACCAGCGGCAATTCGAATTCGAGACCCTGCATTGATCCCGCCGAGCGCCTTGCGGTTGCCACCGCCAGCTGGCCGTCGGCCATATCGACGACGAACTGGGTGCCCAACGGGATATCGAGCAGGCCTTCGATCATGCAGCCGGTGCGCGAGAGATTGCGCATCGTCACTTCATAGCGATGGTTTTCGTGGATCAGCCCGACCCGGCGCAGCACGGTGCGGCGATCCATGCGGTATTTGCTCGGCCCATCGGGTTCGATCACCCAATCGCCACTGGCCATCGCCTTGCTGACCTCGTCGAACGGTATCGGCCGCTCGTAGATAAATCCCTGGATCTGGCCGACCTTGAGCTTGCGCATCATGTCGAGTTCATCGTGCGCTTCGATACCTTCGGCGGTGGTGTCCATGTCGAGCGCCTTGGCCATACTGACGATCGCCGTGATGATCGCGGCGTTGCGGCTGCCCGGTTCTGTCACGCCGCGGATGAAGCTCTGGTCGATCTTGATCTTGTCGAACGGCGCATTTTTGAGATAGCTGAGCGAGGAATAGCCGGTGCCGAAATCGTCGAGCGCCAGGCGCACGCCAAGCATCTTGAGCGAGGTGAACATATCTTGGGTCGATTTGTCGTCCGCTAGAAAGATCGACTCGGTCAGTTCCAGTTCCAGCCTCTCCGGCGCAAGTTCGGACATCGCCAGCGCCTGGGTGACAAGTGTCGGAAAGGCCAGATTACCGAACTGCGCGGGCGAAACGTTGACCGCGACGCGAACCTTGCCGGGCCATTGCACGGCATCGGCGCAGGCGGTCCTCAGCGCCCAATCGCCGAGTGGACCGATCAGATTGGATTCTTCCGCGATCGGAATGAAGATCGACGGCGAGATTTCGCCAAGCTCCGGGTGAGTCCAGCGCATTACCGCCTCGAACCCGATAACCTTATTGGTGTCGGTCTCGACGATCGGCTGATATGCAAGCCAGATCTGGTCCTTGACCAGGGCGTCACGCAGGTCCTCTTCGATCTGGCGCCGCCGCTCGGCATGAGCATGCAGATCGCTCGAATAAAAGCGGAACTGCCCCCGGCCGCCGTCCTTGGATGCATAGAGCGCAAGATCGGCGCTGCGCACCAGCTCTTCGGAATCGATTCCGTCATAGGGCGCGATGGCGATGCCGACCGAAGCGCCGATAACACAGCGGCTGCCCTCGACCGAATAGGGCTGCGAGAGGATCTCGATCACTTTCTTGGCGACTTCGCCAAGCCGGCCCCGGTCGTCGATGTCGGGCAGCACAACCTGGAACTCGTCGCCGCCAAGCCGGCCGATGTCGCATTTTTCCGGAATGATCTGCCTCAGCCGCTCCGCGACCTGTTTGAGCAGCGCGTCGCCCGCCGGATGACCCAGCGTGTCATTGACCAGCTTGAACCGGTCGAGGTCGATCATCATCAGCGCGCAGCTGCGCTTTGCCACCTTGTAAGCGGTGAGTGTTGTCGTCAGCTTCTTGCCCATGTTGTGGCGATTGCACAGGCCGGTGAGCGAATCGAACATCGCCAGGCGCGATGCGTCCTGCTCGCTGATGCGGCTGGCGGTGATGTCGGTGCCGTTCCCGAGGAACCCGGTAAAATTGCCCGATTTGGAGAACTGCGGTCGGCCCGAGATAGCCCACCACACTTCCTGCGCTTCCATCGCCGCGCGGATCGGCAGTTCGGAGAAGGTCTTGTGCGCGCTGAAGATCAGGGGGAGTGTGCGCTGCGTGGTGTCCTCCGCGTCCCTCTCGAGAATAAACAGCGAATGGAAGGGCTTGCCGGCCAGCTCCGCAGCGCTCATGCTGAACTTCTCGGCGACGCACTGGGAAATGTAGTCGATCCGGCCTTCCGCATCGGTCGACCAAAACCAGCCCAGGCCCGAACGTTCATAGTCTCGCAGCAGCTGGTGGGCCTGGCGAACCTCGTCTCTTGATCCATGCGGAGACAGGGCGGCGTCGCCTTTTGAACCGATCAATCCCCGCAACATGCTAACTCTGGAACCTCCTGCCCTTGCCACGGCCACTCCTGACGGGATGAGTAACCCCACGAATTACCGAGTTCCTAGACGTTCATGGTTTAGAAACTGCTAACTTGGCGCAGGCTGCCAACCTGCCGCAGAACAATGATTTGCGGTGTAATCGCGTCCAAATGCCCAAGCCTGCGCGGCCCCCGCCAACCGCTCGGCGGTCGCCCTTCTTGCTTGCGGAATCGCGCGAAACCGTAATTGACTGGCAGCGCTTCCGGGGGGAAAAGCTGCACGGGAATCCTGGGAGGTACTGGCGTGAGGCATATCGCAATCATTGGTTCGGGTCCGGCTGGCTATTACACTGCCGAAGCCGCGCATAAGCTATGGGGCGATGATGTGCGCGTCGATATTTTCGACATGCTGCCAGTTCCTTACGGATTGATCCGGACCGGCGTCGCGCCCGATCACCAGTCGATCAAGGCAGTCTACCGGCGCTATGAGACGACCTCGCTGGCCGACAACGTCCGTTTCCTCGGCAATGTCACGGTGGGCAAGGATGTGTCGCTGGCCGAACTGGGGGAGCTGTACGACGCCGTGGTGCTCGCCACCGGCGCGCCGCATGATAAGCCGGTCGGGATGCCGGGCGAAAATCTCGGCAATGTCTTCGGCAGTGCCGCCTTCGTCGGCTGGTACAATGGCCACCCGGACTTCGCCGACATCGGCCCTGACTTTTCGGGCAAGACTGCGGTGGTCATCGGCAATGGCAATGTCGCGCTCGATGTCGCCCGCATCCTCGCCAAGACCCGCGCCGAATTTGCCGGCAGCGATATCGTCATCCATGCGCTCGATGCGCTTGACGCCTCGAAGCTGAAACGGATTGTCGTGCTCGGCCGGCGCGGGCCGCATCAGATCGGCATGACCCCCAAGGAGCTTGGCGAGCTCGGCCATCTCAACCGCGCAACACCGCGCGTCGATCCCGCCGATTTGCCAGAACTGGGCGAGGACGCGCTGCTTGATCCGGGCCAGCGCAAGTCGGTCACCCATTTGCGCAACTATGCGGCGCTGTCGGAGGACGACCGGGCGGGCAAACCGGTCGGCCTCGAATTCGATTTCTTCGCCGCGCCCAAGGCGATTCTAGGCGACCGCCGGGTCGAAGCCGTGGAGGTCGAACGCACGCGGCTGCAAGGCGGCAAGGCCGTCGGCACCGGCGAGACCTATACGATCTCCGCCGATATCGTTGTCATCTGCATCGGCTACCAGACCTCGCCGATTAACGGCGCGCCGTTCGACGAATCCGCTGGGCGTTTCAACAACGATGACGGCCGCATCCTGCCGGGCCTCTACTGCGTCGGCTGGGCCAAGCGCGGACCATCGGGCACCATCGGCACCAATAAGCCCGACGGTTTTGCGATGATCGAGCGCATTGCCGAGGACATCGGTAACGGCGGGGGCAAGCAGGGCGGCGCCGGCTTCGACGCGCTGGCAGCGGCGCGCGGGTTACACGTGGTAAGTTTCGCCGACTGGAAGAAGATCGAGGAAGCCGAAAATGCCAGGGCCCGAGATGGCGCGCCAAGGGAGAAGTTCGTGCGAATCGCGGAGATGATCGGAGCAGCGGGAAAAGCTTAGCCGCCTGCCATGCGGCGGTCCGATCAATCGGCCTTGGGAGGGATCACGTCGAAGCGAATTCGGACCCAGGAGCCTATCATCTTGCGCCCGTCAACCCGGGGAGGACGCACGAGGAATTGCCACGATGCCCGGCGCAAAGCGCGGGCCAGTCCGGACCCCAGCGGCGATTCCGCCAGCTCGCGACAATCCTCGACGCGGTTGTTATCGATCGTCCGGCATACAATCATGCCCCAGCTGCCCGGTGCGCCGCCATTTGGCATATAGGTGACCAGCTCGGCATGCGTCGGTTCGCGAAACCATTCCGCATTGTAGAGATGCGCACCGCCCGGACCTTCACCCGCCCCGGCGGCAGCGCCGCTATCCTGACCGCCTCCGGTGTCGCCAGCAGGATGTTGTGCCATCTTCGAGATATCGGAGGCAGCGAATTCCTTCCTGGATAGCTTTATGATCTGCGGGGGCCAGACCGGCGACTTCGGCGAAGGCTGGATCGATGGCGTTGGCCGCTGCGGCTGAGAGCTTGCCTGCCTGGCCTTGGCGGCGGCCTTTGGCTTATCGCGGGTCTTGGCCGATTGCGGGGACATGCGCACCGCGATTAACCGGGACCGCGCCTCGCCTGGCTGCAATTGCAGTCCGGCCATCCGCAGAAGCACAAAAACGATGAGGGCAAACATCGCCAGGGCAAGCGCCAGCGATGTAACCCGGCTGCCGAGCGATGGCCGATAATTATAGACCGACGGCCGAGGCGCAACCGAAGGCTGGGGCGATTGCACAGACAAAAGCGGCGGAACCCTTCACTGGCGTCACAGTCGCCAGCGCGGGCCAGCCTGTCTAACGCCGAAACATCGCCCCCGGCTGGTCCCTACACCCGCATCGGCATCAGCACATAGAGCGCCGGGCTCTTCTCGTCCTGGCGGATCAGGGTCGGTGCGCCGGCGTCCGCCAGATGCAATTCCACCGTGTCACCGTCAATCTGGGCAAGGATGTCCTTGAGATAATTGGCATTGAAGCCGATCTCGAAACCTTCCGACGAATAGTCGGCCGGCACTTCCTCGGCAGCGGTGCCGTTGTCGGGCGAGGTGACCGAGAGCGTCACCCGGTCAGGCTCCAGCGCCATCTTTACCGCCCGGGTCTTTTCAGTGGCGATAGTGGCGACGCGGTCGACGCCCTGGTAGAACGATTTGGGATCGAGCCGCAGCAGCTTGTCATTGCCGGTCGGGATCACTCGGCTATAATCGGGGAAGGTGCCGTCGATCAGCTTGCTGGTCAGCACCACGCCGTTCTCGCCGCCCAGCGTGAAGCGAATTTTCGAGGCGGAGAGGTCGATCTCGACATTGGTGTCGAGCGCTTCTTCCAGCAGCTTGCGCAGTTCGGCGACGCATTTGCGCGGCACTATCACGTCCGGCATGCCCTCGGCGCCGTCCGGCCGCTTGAGCGTGTAGCGCGCCAGGCGGTGACCATCGGTGGCGGCCGCCTTCAGCTCCTCATCGGCGACGTGGAAGAAGATGCCATTCAGATAATAGCGGGTTTCCTCGGTCGAAATGGCGAAACGAGTGCGGTCGATCAGCTGTGCGAGCTGGGCGGCGGGCAGCTCGAAACTTGTCGGCAGGTCGCCCTCGGCGATCATCGGGAAATCGTCACGCGGAAGGGTAGGCAGGGTAAAGCGGCTGCGCCCGGCCTTGACCGTCATGCGGTTGTCGGTGACTTCAAGGCTGACCTGGCTGCCGTCGGGCAGCTTGCGAGCGATGTCGAACAGCAGATGCGCCGAAACCGTGGTCGCGCCTGCGGCCTCGACCGAAACTGCGGCCATGGTTTCAACCACTTGCAGATCAAGGTCGGTCGCCATGATGCGCACGGTTCCGCCCGCCGCCGCCTCGAGCAGTACGTTGGACAGGATCGGAATGGTGTTGCGGCGCTCGACGACGGACTGCACGTGGCTGAGACACCGCAGAAGAGTCGCGCGTTCGATTGTGGCCTTCATGGTCGCCTGCTGTGCCCCTTCGCCGCCCGGAGTCGCCCGGGCCGGAATGCGGACCACCTTCCTTAGCGCCGGGCTTCACGGCGGCAAGCGCGAAGTGCCGGGCGGGCGGGGAATCTGGGGAAAAAGGTAATGGTTGGAGCAATTCCTACGATATCATCGCCATACCGCCGTTCACATGCAGCGTCTGGCCGGTGACATAGCCCGCTTCGCGGCTTGCCAGATAGGCCACAGCGGCACCGATGTCGTCGCCCTCGCCCATTCGGCCTATCGGAATTCGCGCGTTGAGCGCCTCTTTCTGGGCATCGGCCAATTGTTCGGTCATCGCAGTACGGATAAAGCCCGGCGCGACGCAATTCACCGTGATGTTGCGGCTGGCGAGTTCCTGAGCGAGCGACTTGGTCATCGCGGTGAGCCCGCCCTTAGCCGCGGCATAGTTGACCTGACCGGGATTGCCGGTCTGCCCGACCACCGAGGTGATGGTGATGATCCGCCCGAACTTCGCCTTCATCATTGGTCTGCAGGCGGCGCGCATCAAGCGGAAGGCGGCTTCGAGATTGACCCGGATCACCGCATCCCATTCCTCGTCCTTCATCCGCATCGCGAGATTGTCGCGGGTGATGCCGGCATTGTTGACCAGGATATCGAGTTTGCCCAGCGTATCGACCGCAGCGGGAATCAGCTTCTCCACTGCCTCAGGATTGCCGAGATCGCAGGTAATGGCGACGTGATCGACCTCTTGCAGGTGCTGCGGCGTATGCTCGTCGAGCTCCTCGCGAAAGGCGCGCAGCTTGCCGGCGTTGGAGCCGGAGATGGCGAGCCGCGCACCCTGGGCAGCCAGCACCTTGGCGATGGCCGAGCCGATCCCGCCTGAAGCGCCGGTGACAAGTGCGGTCATGCCATGAAGGTCGAACATGCGGTGTTCCATAATTTCTCCAAACCGGTGAGCCGCGAGCGAGTCCTGTAGCCGGGCATTATCTTGCACCACCGCGGAAGTGAACCGCACATGGCTGGAAAACGCGCCGGGCCCCGTCTGCTTGGCAGCACGCAGCACATCCCCTATCGCGCCTCTCTATGCAAGTCTGCCGCCTCCTTGCGCATGACCTCGCCTGCCGGCGCGGCGATCGCGTGCTGTTTCGCGGGTTATCGCTGACGCTGGGGCCGGGCGAGGCGCTGCAGATCGCCGGGGCCAACGGGATCGGCAAATCGAGCCTGATCCGCATACTCGCCGGGCTGCTGCGGCCCTATGCCGGGCGGGTCGAGCACACCGGCGCGATCGGACTGATCGACGAGCACCCGGCGCTCGATCCAGGAGTGCCGCTTGGCCGCGCGCTGGCGTTCTGGCGGGCGATGGACGGTGGTGCGGTGGAGGACGGCGCGGTGCGGCTTGGCCTCACCGCTCTCCAGGATGTGCCGGTGCGCTATCTTTCGACCGGACAGAAGAAGCGCGCCGCACTCGCCCGCTTGGTCGGGCAGGCCGCACCCGTCTGGTTGCTCGACGAGCCGCTCAATGGTCTCGACGCCGAAGCGGTGAAACTTGTCGAGGCGCTGGCGAGCGAGCACTGCGCGGGAGGCGGCATCTGCGTCATCGCCTCGCACCAGCCGTTCGCACTGCCCGCAATGCGGCGCATCGACCTGGCCGGGTTCGCTGCGTGATTGGGCAGCTCGCGCTGCTGCTGCGCCGCGACGTCTCGCTGCTGCTGTCTGGCGGCCGGCGCGGCGCGACTGTCCTGCCGCTGTTGTTCTTTCTTGCCGTCGCCATGCTGTTTCCCTTCGCAGTCGGACCAGACCGGCAGCTTCTCGCCCGCACAGGCGGCGGGGTGATCTGGGTGGCAGCGCTGCTCGCCGCGATCCTGCCGCTCGACCGGCTGATCGAGCCGGACGTTGAACTCGGCTTCTTCGACCAGTGGGCGCTGCGCGGCATCGCCGAGGAATGGATCGCCGCCGTGCGTTGCCTGGCACACTGGCTGAGCTTCGGGCCGCCGCTGATGCTGGCGGCGGTGCCCGCCTCGGCGCTGCTCGGGATGGACGGCGCAACTTTACGGATGGTCGAGCTTGGTCTGCTCGCCGGGACGCCGGGGCTAGCGGCGCTGGGGGTGACCGTCGCAGCCCTGACGACCGGTTTGCGCGGCGGTGCGGCGCTGGCCGGGCTGCTGGTGATCCCGCTCGCGGTGCCGCTGCTGGTGTTCGGCGCGGGTAGCCTGGGCACCGGGGGCGAAAGCGGGCTGGCGCTGACCGCTGCGGTCAGCCTGGCGCTGCTGGCGATAGCGCCGTTTGCCGCCGGCGCGGCGATCCGGGCGGCGCGGGAGTAGACAGCCGCTCTCCCCGCCGCGCATGTCGCGCGGCCCGCTGGCTTGAGCTGCCCCGTTGCGCAGCTGGGAGCGTTGGTTTAGGCTGGCTATGCACGGGTCAAGGCAACCTCCCGTCGCTCCCGGTGAGTTAAGGCGTTCCCGCCCAAGCGTTGCGTCTACAGCGCGAGGGCTGTCCCTCGCACGGGAACGCATATGCAAATCGCCCAGACCGCGCCTGCCGCCTCGCCTCCCCCTACATTCGCCGAACTCCTGCGCGCCTTCACCCGCATCGGCCTGCTTAGCTTCGGCGGTCCGGCCGGGCAGATCGCGTTGATGCAGCATGAGATCGTCGATCAGCGCAAATGGGTCGATCCGGGTGCCTATCTGCGGGCGCTGAACCTGTGCCATCTGCTCCCCGGCCCCGAAGCGCAGCAGCTGGCGACCTGGATCGGCTGGCGGCTGCACGGGGTCAAAGGCGGGCTCGCGGCGGGGCTGCTGTTTGTCGTTCCTGGCGCGCTGGTGATGCTGGGCCTGAGCCTTGTCTATGTGTTGGCGGCCGGGCTGACGTGGTTCGCGGCGCTGTTCCTCGGGATCAAATCGGCGGTGCTGGCCATCGTCGCCCAGGCGCTGATCCGCATCGGCAAGCGGGCGCTGGGTACGCCCTTCAAGCTGATGCTCGCTGTGCTTGCGTTCCTCGCTCTGGCGCTGCTCGATGCGCCGTTCCCGCTGGTGATACTGCTTGCCGCGCTGACCGGTGCGGCGGTGGGCTCGTCAAGACCCGGTTGGCTCGGCGCGCATGCCAACCCTGCGCCCGCCGCTGAGCTGGTCAGCGCCCGGAAGTTGGCAAGCGGCACGCTGGCTACGGTTGCGGTCTGGCTGGTGATCTGGCTCGCACCGATGGCGCTGATCGCCGCGACGCTGGGCACCGACCATGCGTTGTGGGACGTCGGCGCGTTTTTCTCGCGGCTCGCGGTCGTCACTTTCGGCGGTGCCTATGCCGTGCTCGCTTATATGGCGCAGGCATCGGTCGAGCAGTTCCATTGGCTGTCCGCCGGCGAGATGGCCGATGGGCTAGGGCTGGCGGAGACCACGCCGGGCCCGCTGATCATGGTAACGCAATTCGTCGGATTCCTGGCGGCATGGCGCGATCCAGCGCCGTTTTCGCCGCTTGGCGCCGGCCTGCTCGGTGCCGGGCTGACGACGTGGGTGACGTTCGCGCCCTGCTTCCTGTGGATCTTCGCCTGCGCGCCGTGGATGGAACGGCTGGAGCGGGCCAAAGCGCTGCAATCGGCGCTGGCTGCGATCACCGCGGCGATTGTCGGCGTGATTGCCCATCTCGCGCTGTGGTTTGCCGTGCATGTGCTGTTCCGCAGGCCGGAGGCGGAGGTGTTCGGCCTGCCCGATGTCACCAGCCTCGACTGGCGGGCGGCGGTCATCGCGGCGGGTTCGGTCCTGCTACTGTTCGGCCTGAAACGCGGAGTCATCGCGGTGCTGGGGCTGGCGGCCCTGGCCGGGGTGGCTCTCGGCGGCCTATAGGCGCGCGGCGAGCCAGGCTACCAGCCACAATCGGATCGCACTGCCGAGGCCAGGCGGAGTGTCGGCACCGATGCGTTCGGCATCGATCCGGGCCACCAGCGCATTGATCGGCAAACGTTCGGACTGGGCCGCCGTCTTCAGCATTTCCCAGAACAGCGGCTCGAGGCTGATCGAGGTCTTGTGCCCGGCGATCTCGACCGAGCGTTTGAGCGGCGGGTGGTAGGGAGTGGTCATGGGAGAGGCCAATGTTGCACGCGGGCTTCGGCGAGATCAGCCCGAGTGGAGCCTGCAATGCGATTCATACATGACACCCGCCTCAATACATATGCTGCCCGCCGTTGATCGACAGGGTCGATCCGGTGATGAAGCTGGCATTGTCCGACGCCAGGAAGGCAACCCCGCGGGCAATCTCGCTCGCTTGCGCCAGCCGTCCCACCGGTATCTTGGCGACGATCTTTTCCAGCACGGGCGGTGGCACCGCCGCGACCATGTCGGTATCGACATATCCAGGCGCAATGGCGTTGACCGTGACGCCGGATTTCGCGCCTTCCTGTGCCAGCGCCTTGGTGAAGCCGTGGATGCCCGACTTTGCGGCGGCGTAATTGACCTGGCCGTATTGCCCGGATTGGCCGTTGATCGATCCGATGTTGATGATCCGGCCCCAGCCGCGCTCGCGCATGCCGGGAAAGGTCGCCTTGGCCATGTTGAAGCAGCCGCCGAGGTTGATTCGCATCACTTCGTTCCAGTCATCGAAGGTCATCTTGTGAAGCACCCCGTCGCGGGTGATGCCTGCGTTGTTGACCAGCACGTCGATGGGTCCGACTTCGTCAGCAACGCGGGCGCAGCCTTCGATGCAGCTTTGATGGTCGCCCACATCCCAGCGATAGGATGGAATGCCGCTCTCTTCCGAAAATGCTCGCGCGCGCACCTCATTGCCACCGTAATTGGCGGCGACGCGAAAGCCCTGGTCTTTGAGGGCCCGGCAAATCGCTTCGCCAATGCCTCTGGTCCCTCCGGTAACGATGGCAACACGCGCCATTGGCGGTTCCTTTCCCCAAGTTTATGCCCAATTTGGCAGCAAAGTACGACAATGGTGTGCAGAACGAGAACGCATCGGTGAAGAGCGAGTCGTCAGAAGCGGAATTGCGTGCCGAGATAGACCGCCTGGCTGTCCTTCTTGCCATCGGTCAGCGGTGTCAAACGGTCACGCTCCTGTGAATAGCGGACCCCTGCGGTTACGTCGAAATTGCGGGTGAGGCTGTAAGCGCCGCCAAGATCGACAACCTCCGCGCTGTCCGCGAAGGTGCGCGGCGCGCGACCGGCCGCCTGCTTCTGGTCGAGCGGGGTCTTGGGATTGAAGCGCGTGCTATTCTCATCTGTTGCCGTCAGACCCTTGACGTTCACGAGATCGACCGGTTCGCTTTTCCTGGTTTCGCCTGGCGTCACAAGATTCTGGGCAAAACTCTGATAGCCGCGCGACACGCCGAGGCTGAAGGCGGTGGGCGCGATCTGAAGAGGCGTCGCGCTGGGAGCGGGAGCGGGTCCGATCATGGCGGCGCGCACCGTGATGGCCCCGGCAGTCTGCGGATCGACCCGGACCGCGACCGTCACCGAGCGGTCCGGCCGATTGGCGTTGCCCGCAAGTGTGAACTGGAACATCTGGCCTTTGCCGAGCGAACGGACCGGCAGAGCCGGGGCCAGGCGCGCGGCGAGCCGGGACGCCTGCACCGATTGCAAATCACCGGTCGGTGCGGTGACAGGCTTTGACTCGAAACGGCTCGAAAACGCCAGGACGGCACTTGGCAGCGCCAAAAACACCACCGTCGCTCCGAGCAAAACGCCTGGCCCGAGCCCAGTCTTCTTGCCGCTTTTGCTGTTGCTCACCATAAGATGACGTGCCCTCAAAATCCCATGTAACCGAAGGTCTTCCACCGGCCTGCAGATCAGGCGAATCCTTTTGCCGGTGCCACCTTAACAGATGCTGGTCAGCGCCGGAACGGTAATTCGTGCCGTGGCAGACCCCCGGTCCGTTATCCGGCATTCAGCAGACATTCACCGCCTGGCCTGCCACTGGCCGCGAAGTTTCCGCGCCTCTTGCCGCAGGTGCTGTGGCAGCTATAGAGACACTCAGCCGCGCTCCCGCCCCTGCGATGCGCGCGTTCGACGACAGGAACCGGATAAAATCATGACTGGCACCTTCCAGATTGGCCGCGCAACCCTCCGCCTGCCGGTCAAGGCCGGACTGGCCCTGATGATGGCCCTTGCCATCGCCGGCTGCGGTTCCCGCCGCGAAGGCAAGATCGATCTTGCCGCCTCGAATGTGACCACCATCGGCGTCAACGCCTATCTCTGGCGCGCCAGCCTCGATGCGCTGTCGTTCATGCCGCTGCTCCAGACCGATAGCGCCGGCGGCGTGATCGTCACCGACTGGTACGCCAATCCCAAGGATCCCGGAGAGCGGGTGAAGGTCACCGTCACCATACTTGACCGCGATTTGCGCGCCGATGCACTGCGTGTCGGCGCCAGCCGCCAAGTCGCGCAGAGCGGCGGCTGGGTCGATGCCCCGGTTCAGGCGGCGACGGTGCAGCGGCTTGAAGATATCATCCTGACGAAGGCGCGCGATCTGCGGCGCGGTGCCGTCGGCGGCTGACCCTGCCAGCCGGGCGAGCATAGATGAACAAGCGGTTCGATCCGTCTGCGGCTGACGGGCGCTGGCAGCGCGTCTGGGACGAGCGGCAATGTTTCCGCGCCGACGATGCCAGTCCTAAACCGCGCAGCTATGTGCTGGAGATGTTCCCCTATCCGTCGGGGCGCATTCACATCGGCCATGTCCGCAATTACACGATGGGCGATGTGCTCGCCCGCTACAAACGGATGCGCGGGTTCGAAGTGCTCCACCCGATGGGCTGGGACGCCTTCGGCATGCCGGCCGAGAATGCGGCGATGGAAAAGGGCGTTCACCCGGGCGGCTGGACGCGCGACAACATCGCCAACATGAAGGCGCAATTGAAGCGCCTCGGCTTCGCGCTCGACTGGAGCCGCGAGCTCGCCACCTGCGATCCCGATTACTACGGCCACGAACAGGCGTTGTTCCTTGAGCTTTATGATGCCGGGCTGGTCTATCGCAAGGAAAGTTCGGTCAACTGGGACCCGGTCGACCAGACCGTGCTGGCCAACGAGCAGGTGATCGACGGGCGCGGCTGGCGCTCGGGCGCGCTGGTGGAGAAGCGCAAGCTTTGGCAGTGGTTCCTAAAGATCACCGATTTCGCCGATGAACTGCTCGAAGGGCTGGGCGCGCTGGATGGCTGGCCCGAGAAGGTGCGGCTGATGCAGGAGAACTGGATCGGCAAAAGCCAGGGACTGCAGTTCCGCTTCAAGGGCGTGAATTTCGACGAAGCAGCCGAAGTCTACACCACCCGGCCCGACACAATCTTCGGCGCGAGTTTCGTGGCGGTCGCCGCCGAGCATCCGATCGCGCGTGCGGTTGCCGCGACCTCGGTCGAGGCAGAAGCTTTCATCGCGCTGTGCCGGGCCGGCGGGACGACAGCGGCGGAACGCGAAACCGCCGAGAAGCTGGGATTTGACACCGGACTGAGAGTTGCCCACCCGCTGCAGTCGGGCGTGGAACTGCCCGTCTACATCGCCAATTTCGTGCTGATGGAATACGGCACCGGGGCGATCATGGCGGTTCCCGGCCACGACCAGCGCGACTTCGAGTTCGCCAGCAAATACGGCCTGCCGATCCTGCGCGTCGTTGCGGCCAGCACCGCCGATGCGGACAGGCCGTTTGCCGGCGAGGCCGAATCGGGAGATGGCGTCTGCGTCAATTCGGATTTCATCGACGGCATGAGTGTCAG
>JANMCD010000281.1:0-1808 GCA_031360905.1 Novosphingobium sp. | reverse complement strand
TCTTGGTTTTGCGCTCGATCCCGTGCGCGAACTGCTCACCCTTGCGGACGATGCCAATCAGTCCTGCGAAGCGGTTGACCGTATCGCCCGCGTCCACTTGGCCGAAATCGACCGCAAGATCGCGGATTTGTCGGCACTTCGAGCGGAGCTTGACTGAATGATCGGGATCTGCCGACGCGGAACAGTCGCAGATTGCAAGATAATTGAGGCGCTTGTACCGGGTACGGCATCCAAACAAAGGCTGTCGGCATGATTTCGGTCCTCGCCAACCGCACCTATCGCCATTTGCTCGGCGCGCAGATTATTGCGCTCATCGGCACAGGTCTGGCCACCGTCGCGCTCGGGCTTCTCGCGTTTGATATTGCCGGGGGCAATGCCGGTGCCGTGCTGGGAACGGCGCTCGCAATCAAGATGGTCGCCTATATCGGCGTCGCGCCCGTGGTCGGTGCCTTCGCCGACCGCCTGCCTCGCCGGGCCTTCCTCGTTGCAATGGACATGGTGCGCGCTGCGGTCGCGCTCAGCCTGCCATTTGTCGATCAGATCTGGCAAATCTATGTGTTGATTTTCGTGCTGCAATCGGCCTCGGCCGCATTTACCCCGACGTTCCAGGCAACGATCCCAGACGTGCTGCCCGATGAGGGCGACTACACCCGCGCTTTGTCGCTCTCGCGGCTGGCTTACGACATGGAAAGCCTGATCAGCCCGATCCTTGCAGCAGCCCTCCTGTCGGTGATCAGCTTCCACTGGTTATTTGCCGGAACATCGATCGGCTTCATCTGCTCTGCGCTGCTGGTGGTTTCGGTCGCCTTGCCCCGCTCACCTGCCAAACCACGCGCCGGCGGTATTTGGACCAAAACTACACGGGGCATCAGGATTTACCTGAAGACGCCGCGCCTGAAAGGGCTACTCGCGCTTAGCCTTGCCTCGGCGGCGGCAAGTTCGATGGTGATCGTCAACACCGTCGTCATTGTGCGTGGAACGCTCGGCTTTGGCCAAAAGGAAGTGGCACTAACGCTCGCGGCCTACGGATTTGGTTCGATGCTCGCTGCCTTGTTCATCCCGCGCTTGCTGGACAGAGTCAGCGATCGGACCTTGATGGCAAGTGCGGCGACCTTGCTGACTTCAGGGCTTGCAACCATGGCCGTGATTACCGCCCTGTTTGGAAAGAGTGGGGGATACTGGCCGCTGCTGCTGGGAGGCTGGTTCATCCTCGGGATCGCCTATTCGATGAGTGTTACCCCATCTGGTCGGCTGCTGCGTCGCTCCGCCAATGCCGATGACCGGCCTGCCGTCTTTGCCGCCCAGTTTGCCCTCAGTCACGGCTGTTGGCTAATCTGCTATCCGCTTGCCGGTCAAATCGGGGCAAGCGTCAGCCAGGTCGCGGCATTTGGCGCGCTGGCGCTCGTTGCAGGCAGCGGAACTGTCGTCGCCCTGTGGCTTTGGCCCTCGCACGATCCCGAAATGGTTGCCCATAGTCACGATGAACTTTCGCCCGACCATGTGCATCTGCGTGACGATCACGATCACGGCAAAGTCTCTGCCCACACCTTTGTGATCGACGATATTCACCCGGATTGGCCGCGCACAGCATGAAGCAGGCGGACATCAATGTCATCGCCGCACTGGCGCGGATCGATGGGTGCTCGCGTTCTGGGCCGGGTTGCGGCTTGACCGTATCGCCCGCGTCCACTTGGCCGAAATCGACCGCAAGATCGCGGATTTGTCGGCACTTCGCAAAGAGCTTGCACGCCTGATCGGCACATGCACTCACGGCACTGTGGCCGATTGCAAAATCATCGAGACCTTGG
>JANMCD010000277.1:0-7815 GCA_031360905.1 Novosphingobium sp. | reverse complement strand
CTTTTCGGCTTCCTCGGCCGAGCGCATTTCGCTGAGCCGGGTCTTCACCCGGTCGAGTGTATCGGCAAGTTTATCCTCATCGACAGGCTTCATCAGATAGTTGACCGCATTGGCCTCGAAGGCGCGCACCGCGTGTTCCTGATAGGCGGTTACGAATACGAACAGCGGCGGGTCGATCTCCATCACCCCCTTGACCACGGAAAAGCCGTCGAAGCCGGGCATCTGAATGTCGAGAAAGACGAGGTCGGGCTTTTCGGTCTTGATCTTGCGGATCGCCTCGCGGCCGTTGGAACAGGTGTCGATAATCTCGACTTCCGGGAATTTTTCCAGCCGTAACCGGAGCCCCTGGATCGCCAGCTTCTCATCGTCGACAAGGATGGTGCGTATCGTCATGGGCTGTCCTGGTTTGCGGCGGAGGTGCCTTGCGGGTCTTCGAATTCAACCGGCCGCCGTATTGAGCTGCCGGGGTTCGGGGCTGGTATCAGTCGCCTCGCGGCGCTCGAAAGGTATCTCTATCTGAACGGAAAATCCGCCGTCCGGCGGATCGACGATTTCGAATCGATGTTTGTCGCCATACGCCTGCGCCAAACGGTCACGCGTATTCACCAAACCCACACCGGTCGATACGGGTTCCCCGCCATCGAAACTCAGGCCGGCCAGTCTGTTGTCCGGCGACTGGCTTGGCAATCCGGCGCCGGTGTCGGAGACGGTGATCCGAAGGTTTGGTCCGATGAGCTGCGTAGTGATGGTGATTTCAGCGCCCGCTTCCTGTGGGCCGACGGCATATTTGATCGAATTCTCCACCAGCGGCTGCAGCAGCAGCGAGGGCATCAGGCCCGCCTCGCTCGCGGGATCGATGTTGAAAGTGGTCCGCAAGCGCTCCTCGAAACGCATCCGCTCGATATCGAGATAGAGCTTCAATGTCTCGATTTCCTGCGCCACCGTCACCCGTCCGGATGGCTCGTTGGTCAGCGTGTAGCGCAGAAACGAGGACAGCCGGCTGAGCATGGCATTGGCCGGCCCGGTCTGCTTGAGCAGCACTAGCGTCGAGATCGAATTGAGCGTGTTGAACAGGAAGTGGGGGTTGAGCTGGTAGCGCAACATTGCCAACTGGGCGCCGGTCGCCTGGCTTTCCAGCCGGATCAGCTGGTCGTTGCGTTCTTCCACCTGCAAGAAGAAATTGATCGCGTAATACAGCGCCGACCAAGACACCAGCAACGTCGCATCGAGATAGAATACGCCGATGAACAGCTGGGTGAAGCCCGAGCCGCCGGCGTTGCGGTAGAGCAAGATCACCCAAGCGTCGATGAAGGCATAGAGCGCCACTGAAAAGGGCAGCATCAGCGCGGTGATCCCCCAAGTGATCAGGGGCCGCTGGGTCATCAGCTGACGGTAAATCACTCCCAGGATCAAAGAAATCGAAAAGCCGGTAATGGTTGCGATCAGGACCAGCACCAGAAAAGACGGGGACTGGTCATTGGCCAGGCTGGAGACCCCGCGCAGTAGCATCGCGCCGCTCCAGCCAGCCACCTGAAGACGCCAGAAGGCCTGGTTCTTGTTGGCGAAGAACGGCGTTGGACGGAAGGGCAGAACGACCATGCGGGGTGTCTTAGCGAAAATGCGCCCCGCAGGAAATCCCCGGCGGTTTATTCCGGCCCCTGATCGGGAAACATTGCCCGCCAATCCACCACGCCCGGCGGTGAATGCGCGGTTCGCGCCGCGGCAATCGCCGTCAGCTCTCCGGCGATGACCGCCATGCGATCGCGGTAGCCATCATGGGTGGGCGCGCGGGTAATGCCGGGATCGTGGCGCTTTCCCCAGGCGGCCATGAAGCGCGGCGCGGCGGCGGGGCCGTATCCGGCGTTTGCCATCAGCCAGGGCGCCAGCCGGTCCGCCTCTCGCTCGCCGCGCCTGACTGTCAGATAATTGCGCCCTTTTGCGTTAATCCGCAGCCGGTGGCCGAGGATGTTATGCGCCAGCTCATGCGCCACCATCGCCGCCGCTTCATCGTCCGCTGCGGTTTCGGCGAGAAGCCGTACCGAGATCTGCACGGTGGTCCCGTCCGCCTGGGCGGTCTTCCCCCAGCGCTGGAGTGCGAAGCGGCTGCGGCAGGCGGTTTCCCCGGCAATGGTGACGGTTCGCGCCGGTCCGCCGTTACGGCTCAACGTGAGGTTAAGCGACCCCTGCGCTGCCAGGATCGCATCGATCCGGGAGTGCAGCGAGTGTTCGCTGCCGATTCCAGCGGCAGAGGCGGCTTCGCCGTCAATCGCCAACACTTCATCGCCGCCCCGCAGCCCGGCGGACTCGGCTGGTGAGCCGGCGGCGACAGCCTGAACTGTCAGATTGCCGGCCAAGCCGAGCGCGGCGCGGGCGCGGCGCGGCTGGGCATCGCTGCGGATATCCCTCAGCATCAGGCCGATGGCGCTCTGGGTGCGGCGGCAGAACTGGGCATTGGCCCGCGTCAGGCGCCAGCCGATAGACAGAAGCCGCGCGTCATGCGCTTGCCAAGCACCGAGGGTCGCAGCGTAATCGGCGGTGGTGGCGGGCGGTACTGCGCCAGCCGTCGCTGCGGGCGGCAACGCCAGCAGCAGGCCCAGCGGCGCCAGCCTGCGGAACACGGCGGCCCTCAGCCGCGTGCCTTAGCGATCGACTGGCTCAGCTGCTCACGGCCGACCGCGCCCGAATGAACCTCCTCGCCGATCACCCAGCTGGGCGTCCCCTGGAAACCGAGTTGCCGGGCAAACTGCATGTTGCGCTCGATCTCGGCGTCGATCCGCGGATCGGTCAGAACGCGCCGCGCCCGGTCCATATCAAGCCCGGCGACGCGGGCAGCCGCCTCGATGGTCCGGGCATCGGGATTGCCTGCCGCGAACATGGCGTGGTGGAAGGCCGCGTATTTACCCTGCTCGGCCGCAGCCAGGCTCATGCGGGCGGCAGCGGCGCTGGCCGGCGAGAGGATCGGCAGCTGGCGGATGACGACCTTAAGGTCGGGGTTGGCGGCGATCAGCGCGTCCACCTCGCCAACGCTCTGCCGGCAGTAGCCGCAGGCGAAATCACTGAATTCGACCAGCGTGACCTTGCCCGACGGATTGCCAAGCACCGCCCCTGGGTAGGGCATTTCGACCTTATCCCGTACTCCGGAAAGCAGCTTGATACTTTCCCGGCGGCGCAAGTTTTCCATCGCCTCGGGCAGGATTTCGGGATGTTCGAGCACATAATCATGGACAACCTTCTCGATTGCCGCCCGCTCGCCCGCGCCCAGATTCGCGGCGGCATCGGTGCCGCTGCGATGCGCCTGCCAGTACCAGCCAAGCCCGATGCCGGCCAATGCGCAGATCACCGCCGTAATTGCCAGCCGCCAGCCGCCGCCCAGCCTGTCGATCACCCGGTTCATGCGCGCCGCCTACTTGCGTTTGCGCTTGCGTTCAATCTCGGCGCGCGCCTGCATGGCGATATCCTGTGCACGCAGCCAGTCCGGCGAGCCCTTGGGCAGGGCCGCTTCCGCCGCCTGCGCGCTGGCGAGCGCTTCGACCATATGCTGGTTGAGTGCCTGCTGTTCGGCGCTTGCCAGCCGGGCGCGCGCCAGATCACCCGCTGCTGCGTAGACGACGCCCAAATTATACCAGGCGAAGGGATTGTCCCGGTCACGCGAGACCGCCGCCTTGAGCACGCGCTGGGCTTCGGCGAAGTTCTTGCGGTCCTCGGTGGCAATCAGCGCATGGCCGAAGGTGGTGGCGATCAGCGGCTGGTTGCCGGTCAGTTCGCTGGCCCGGCGCAAATCGGAAAGCGCTTCGGCAGGTTTGCCCGACTCCAGCAGGATTTGCCCCTTGAGTTCGAGGAAATAGGGATCGTCAGGCGCAGCGGCGAGCAGCGCGTCGGTCTCCGCCATCGCCTTGTCGAGATGCGCATCCTTGTGCCACGCATAGGCCCGGGCATAGCGCGCCGGAACCGTGAGCAGGCTCGGGGGATAGATCGACAGCGTATCCTTGGGCTGCCCGAGATAGCCGAACAGCTTGGCCTTGGCGCGCAGGAACCGGGCCTCGAGCGCCGGATCATTGGGCTTGTTCCAGGCCGCATCCTGCTCATAGCTGTCCTGCAGTGTGGCGATGCGGTCGCTGGTGACCGGGTGGCTGCCGTAGAAGGCATTGTCGTCGCTGCTGGAGCGTCCGTAGCGGAACTCCATGTTCTCCAGCTTCTTGAAGAAAGCGATCGAGCCGCGGCCGGAAACACCGGCTTTAGACAAAAACTGCATGCCGGCAGCATCGGCGGTCGCTTCCTGGGCGCGACTGAAGGCGAGATATTTGCCCATCGCGGCTTGCTGACCGGCCATGATCACGCCCATCGCCGCTTCGGCGCCACCCGCCACCGCCGCTGCCGCGCCGAGCAGCAGCGAAAGCAGGCTGATGCCGCCCGCCGCCTTCGCGCCGCCGTTGTATACGGCATGGCCGCCGACGACATGGCCTAGCTCATGCGCAATGACGCCCTGCACTTCGGCGGCGGAGTCCGCCATGTTGATCAGCCCGCTGTGGACATAGACCGCCTGTCCGCCCGCGACGAAAGCGTTGACGCTGGGATCGTTGATCAGGACGATATCGACATTCTTCGGATCAAGTCCCGATGCAGCAACTAGCGGCGCCGCCATGTCCTTGAGCAGGGCCTCGGTCTCGGCGTCCCGCAGGATCGACTGCGCAGCCGCCGGCTGGCCGGCGAGCAGGGTGGCACCTAGCAGCACCGCAATAAGCGCGGACGGACGAAGCATCGGGGGTGCTAGCGCTCTGCTGCGTGAACCGGGGATGAAGCGCCGGGCGCTGGGCCGCGCGTCAGCCTATCAGATGGCGCGCCGCGCGTTCGAGCAATGGCACATCGCCGCCCACTTCACCAAGCAGCACGACTTCGCCGGTAAGCAGCCGGCGCGCGACCAGCAGGGTGAACTCGCTTCCCTCCGCCGCCACTGTGTCGAGCGGCCGATGGTCGAGTTCACGCAACTTGGCGCAAAGCCGGTCGGCGGGGGTCAGGCGGGGCGTTGACGGCGCGCCCAGTTCCTCACGGCGCAACCTGCGCTCGTCTCCAACCACGGCCTTGAGACCGCCCGGCGCCGCAACCAGGTAGTCGGCGAGGGCGCCCCGTTGCAGGCCAAGCCGGTGAGCATGGCCGATCGCCGAGGCATATTCGGCCAGTCGCGTCTTGTCGTAGTCCGCGCCGAACACCAGCTTGACCACCGGCGTCATCGGTGCCCGGTCCTGGACCGTGAGGCCGGAATCGGCGATCAACTCGGCGAAGCTTTCGGGCTCGGCGGCAGCGGCGAGGGAGAAATCGAACGCCCGGCCGATTGCGGCATAGAGCGTCTGGCGCGAGCGATCTTCGGAACCCTTTGCCGCCCGCGCCAGTTCACGCGCCGAAGCCAGCCAGTCGGCAAGCACCATTGTCTCGGGGTTTTGGCCGCTCAATTCGATGGCAATGGCGCCGCCGCTTTCGGGCTCATCCCAGTCCATCAGGTCGATCGGTGCCTCTTCGGCCAGTTCCGGCGGAAGGGCAGCCACCAGTTCGAAGGGGATATCGTCAACGGTTTCAAGCGGCAGGCAGCCATCAAGTTCCGGGGGCGTGTCTGGTGCGGAAAGTTCGAGTGGCGCATCTATCTCGAATTTGGCTTGCGGCCATTCCAGTTCACTTAATCCGTCGATCGGCATGGCCAGATCGAGAATGCCGTCGTCTCCATCTTCGACTTCCTCGCCTTCCTCGTCACTGTAGGCGGCCTGGGCAAGCGGCGCGGACCATTCGGGCAGTAATTCGTCGGTGAAGCCGAATTGCGCGACCGGTTCCGACACCGCGTCCTGCGCCAGTGCAGGTGCCAATTCGGGTGCCAGGTCGAGAGCATGGTTGATTTCGGCCATCAGCGCGTCGGTGGTCTGCTGGTCTGCCAGCTCTTTCCAATTTATCACGCCGTAGATGAAATCGATGGTGTCATCGTCGCTTGAAAAGGGCAGCAGAATTCCGCGATACATGACCGTCGTGCCGTGCTGATTGACGAATTCCGCTTCGAAGCCGATCGGTGCCTGATTGGCGATAATCTGCAGGTAATGGTCGGTGATGCGAGAGAGCAGCGAGCGGCTGGGCACATCCGACAACTTTGTTATCGGACCCTGCGTGCCGCACTCCCCGGCCAGCTTGTTCCCGAGATATATTACCGCCGGATCCTCGATGCCGCTGGTGAAGTCGAGCAGCACGCTGAACGGCCCGAAGTCCGGCAGCGTTTCGGGATCGAGTTCCTCGATCGACGGGAAGCTGCGATCGAGCAGCAGACTCGCCCAGAAATTATAGGCGCGCACCTGCATTCTGCGCTCGTCCGTGCCGATGGACGACGGCGGCAGCTCGCGGCCGGTTTCATCTTCCGCATCATCGTAGTCGAAGTCGTCCCCTCCCGGCAGATCCTGACCCGAAAAGTTACCGCGCAACATATCCATGTGGCATCCCCAGAGACACTGTTGCCCGTCTTGTGGCCCAACGTGGTAAATTTACCGTTAAGCGTCGCAAGGTGAACAGCAGGAGAGGCTCAACCGGAGGGAATTTTGCCGGTGACGCCATCGACCCGGCCCTCGCCGGGTTGCGGCATCGGTGCGAACAGGCGCAGCAGGATCAGCGTTATCAGCAGGAAGATCGAGGCCGCGTGGAGCGCGAACGGCAAGTCGAACCAGTCGGCCAGCGCCCCCCAGGTCCAGGAGCCGATCGCCATGCCGCCGAAGGTGACGGCCTGGTAGATCGACAGACAGCGGCCGAGAATCGCCTCGGGTGAGCGCATTTGCATGGCGACGTTGACTGTCGTCAGCGCGGCAACCCAGCCGGCTCCGGCGATGAAGGTGGCGGGCAGTGCGGCGGTGATCGAATCGGCGCTCGCCAGCATGGTCTGCGCGACGATGTAGGATAGCGTCGCCACGGTCAGCACCGCTTGGGTGCCCCAGCGCCGGCGCGCCGGGCCGATCACCAGCGCGGCAAGGATCGAGCCGATGCCGAACAGGGCCAGCAGCATGCCGAACTCGACCTCGGTCCCGTGCAGCTGGCTGCGCACCACCGCCGGCAGCAATGCCTGATAGCCGGCGATGCCGAAGCCCAGCACCAGCCCGTGCAGCAGCACTCGGCGGATCGGCGCGGAGGCGGCGCAGAAGCGCAGGCCGGTGGCGATCGCCGGCAGCATCGGCTGGCGTTCGATGGTGCTGGGTTCGGGCTTCCAGCGCAATAGCACGAAGATCGCCGCCGGCCGGCAGATGGCGTTGACAGCAAAGGCCATCCCGACGCTCCAGATCGAAATCAGCAGCCCGCCCACCGCCGGGCCGATCGTGCGCGCCAGGTTGAACGAAATCGTGTTGAGCGCGATTGCCTGCGGCAGGTCGCGGATCCCGACCTGCTGGCGCACCGAGGCCTGCCATGCCGGCGAATTGAGCGCCGTGCCGATGCCGAGGAGCAGCGTCAGCACGAGCAGCAGCATCGGCGATATCACCCCCAGATAGGTCGCCGCCGCCAGCACGACCGAGACCAGCAGCATCGAGTTCTGCGAGGCGAGCATCACCCGCCGCCGATCGTAATTGTCGGCGATGGCGCCCGCGAAGACGCCGAACACCATGATCGGCAGGGTGGTCGATGCCTGGACCAGCGCCAGCATCCGGTGCGAATCGGTCAGGCTGGTCATCAGCCAGGCGGCGCCGACCGCCTGCATCGTCGCGCCGAGGTTGGAAGCAAGATTGGCGATCCAGATCGCGCGGAAGGTCGAATAGCGGAACGGCGCCAGCGCCCCGCCGGGTTGCATATGCTGCGATAGCCGCA
>JANMCD010000269.1:0-9383 GCA_031360905.1 Novosphingobium sp. | reverse complement strand
GCCCGTCTGTGGCGCGCAGCATTGCCTTTAGCCGGGCATCGGCGCAAGTGTGGGGCGCATGGTTGAAGACGACGAAGACCCGCTGGCAGCGCCGGTAGACGTCGCGGGGTTGCAGGTGGCAGGCCGCTCGCGGCGGCGCTGGCGGCGTATGGTGCTGCTCGGGCTTGCCGGCCTGCTGCTGCTTTCGCTAGCGGTCGTCTGGTTTTCCCGCAAGCAGCTTGCCGACGATGTCATCGCTGATCAACTTGCCGCGCTTGACCTGCCCGCAACCTACAAGGTCGAACGGATCGGAGTGCGCACCCAGGTGCTGCGCGATGTCGTCATCGGCAACCCGCAGCAGCCCGATTTCACCGCCGAGCGGCTGATCGTGGTCACCGTGCCGCGCTTCGGGGTGCCGGGCATCGGGCGGATCACTGCGGTCCGGCCCCGGCTTTACGGCAGTCTGCGCGGCGGAAAGCTCAGCTTTGGCAGCCTCGACAAGGTGCTGTTCGAGGGCCCAAAGCAAGAGCGGTTTCAGCTGCCGGACCTCGATGTCGCGATAGTCGACGGGCGCGGGCGGCTGGACAGCGACTATGGGCCGGTGGGTTTCAAGCTGGAGGGCGCGGGAAAGCTGCGTGGCGGCTTTGCCGGCACGCTCGCGGCCATCGCACCGCGCGCCGCAATCGCCGGCTGCACGGCCGAGCGGGCGAGCCTTTATGGCAGGGTCACAATTCGCCGCGAAAAGCCGCGTTTCACGGGGCCGGTACGGCTCGGCGGGCTGGAGTGTCCGGGGCAGGAGATGCGGCTGGCGGGGTCTTCAATCCAGATCGACACCACCATCGACCAGACTTTCGACGGCGCTGAAGGCGGGCTGAGCCTCGCCCTGGGGACGCTGGGGCTGGGCGGCAACCAGCTGACCTCGGCCAGCGGCGGTGCGACTTTCAGCTTCCGCAAGCAGGCGCTGACCGCCCGCTATCGCCTCACCGGCAAAGGCATCGCTACGCCGCAGGCGGCACTGGCCTCGCTCGCCGCCGTAGGGATTGTGCGCTCGCAGGATGGATTTGCCCGGATCGATATCGAAGGCGATCTCGCTGGCCGCGATGTGCGGGTGGGGAACTGGCTGGACGGCGCTCTCGCCGGGGCCGAACGCAGCAGCGGCGACTCGCTCGCCGCCCCGCTCATCGCCCAGCTGCGGACGGGCTTGCGCCGCGAGGCGCCGGGCAGCCGCCTTGCCGCCGGGTTCGTCCTGCGCCAGACCGGCGGTGTCACCAGTCTGGTCGTCCCGCAGGGTACATTGCGCGGGGGAAGCGGCGCGGCTCTGCTCGCGCTCTCGCGCCTGCAGCTGACCGCCGACGGCCTCGCGCCCGCGCGCCTGTCCGGCAATTTCACCACCGGCGGGCGGGGCCTGCCGCAGATCGCCGGGCGGATGGAGCGCAATCCGGCGGGCGGCCTGGCCCTGCGCGCGTCGATGGCGGAATATGCGGCGGGAGAGGCGCGGCTGGCCTTGCCCGAACTGGTGCTGGTCCAGGCGCGGGGCGGATCTCTGGGCTTTGGCGGACGCGCGCGTCTAAGCGGACCGTTGCCCGGCGGCGCAGCACGCAATCTGACGCTGCCGCTTGACGGCAACTGGTCCCCGCAGCGCGGACTGGCGGTGTGGCGCAAATGCACGCCGGTCAACTTCGATCAGCTCGCCTATGCCAATCTGACGCTGCTGCGCCGCTCGATTACGCTATGCCCGCCGCGCGGCGGAGCGATCCTCGCCTCGGATGCGCGCGGCACCCGGCTGGCGGCGGGCGCGCCATCGATCGATCTCGCCGGCAGCCTCGGCTCCACCCCGATCAGGCTTACCGGCGGACCCCTCGGCTTTGCCTGGCCGGGCTCGCTGGAGGTGCGCTCGCTCGATGTCGCGCTGGGGCCAAGCGGCAACCCTTCGCGCTTCCGCATTGCCAATCTTGCCGCGAAAATCGGCAGCGATGTCGCCGGCCGCTTCGCAGGAACCGACGTTCGGCTGGCCGGTGTCCCGCTCGATATCCTTGCTGCGGACGGCGCGTGGCGCTATGCCGGCGGCAAGCTGTCGATTGCCGATGCCGCTTTCCGTCTCGAAGATCGCGCGCCCGACGACCGCTTCCAGCCGCTCACCTCGCGGGACGGCGCGCTGCAGTTGGCGGATAATGTCATCACCGCCACCGCTACACTCAATGAGCCAAGCAGCAGCCGCCAGATCGTCCGCACCGCCATTCGCCACGATCTCGCCTCGGGGCGGGGAACGGCGGGCCTTGCCGTCGAAGATCTGCTGTTCGACCGCTCGCTCCAGCCCGACATGGTCACGCGGCTGGCGCTGGGCGTGGTCGCCAATGTAGCCGGACGGCTGCGCGGGACCGGGCGGATTGTGTGGAACCCGGAGACCGTCACCAGCACCGGAAGATTCACCACCGATTCGCTCGATTTCGCCGCGGCGTTCGGTCCGGTCAGCGGGGTTTCGGGGACGGTCGAATTCACCGACCTGCTCGGCCTGGTCACAGCTCCCGACCAGCGCGTCAAGATCGCCTCGATCAATCCGGGGATCGAGGCCAACGAGGGCGAGCTGATTTTCGAGTTGAGGCCTGACAGCGTGCTGGCGATCAAAGGCGCCGAGTGGCCGTTCCTCGGGGGCACGCTGACGCTGGAGCCCACCGGCATGCAATTTGGCGTGGCCGAAGTACGACGCTACACGCTGCGGATCGCGGGTCTCGACGCGGCAAAATTCGTTGAGCGCATGGACCTTGGCAATCTGACGGCGAGCGGCACGTTCGACGGGGCGTTGCCGCTGGTGTTCGACGAGAACGGCGGCCGTATTGCCGGCGGCCGGCTCCGGTCGCGTTCGCCTGGCGGCAATGTCTCCTATGTCGGCGCGCTGACCTACAAAGACCTGTCGACCATGGCGAATTTCGCCTTTGAAGCTTTGAAATCTCTGGATTACAAGCAAATGCAGATCGAAATGGACGGTGCGCTGGAAGGCGAAATCGTCACCCGCGTCACTTTCGATGGAGTGTCACAGGGCACCGGGGCCAAGCGCAACTTCCTCACCAAGCGCATCGCCCGGTTGCCGATCAGGTTCAACGTCAACGTTCGCGCACCGTTCCTGCAACTCGTCCGCTCGTTCCGCTCGCTCTACGATCCGGCCTATGTCCGGGACCCGCGCGAGCTTGGCCTGCTTGGCGCCGATGGGCGGCCGCTGCCGGGCGGATCCGGATCCGTTTTAGAAGGCAAAGCCGTTCAGCCGTCAGTCAGTGAGAAAAAGCAATGATCCTGCGTGAATTGACCGGAAGCGTCCGGCCTGCAAAAACCCCTGCCGAGCAGGAGGAGCAGCAGATGCAAAGGTCCGGCAGGCGCGCCGTTTGCGCTTTATTGGTGGTGGCGGGGTGTTCGCTGGCTGCGGCAGGTTGTATTTCGGTCAATGCGCCGGACAAGCCGATTGTCATCGAGCTCAACATCAACATCAAGCAGGAAGTTATTTATCGTCTGTCCGCAGATGCCGCGAACACGATCGAAAAGAACCCGGAGATATTCTGATGCGCGTTTCCCTTTCCCCCAAAACCGGCCGCTTGGTGCTTGGTGCGGTGGCTGCGCTGCTTGCACTTGGCACAGCCGGCGCTGCCTGGGCCCAGCGCGATCCAGCCTATGCCTCGGCGCGCTCTGCCGGCCAGATCGGCGAGAAGATGGACGGCTATCTCGGCGTTGTCGGATCGGCGGGATCGGCGGTGCGCGCCATGGTCGACGATCTTAACATCAAGCGCCGCGCACTTTATTCGGAAAAGGCCCAGGCGGCGAATGCAACGGTGGAGGAATATGCCTTCACCTCCGGCTGCCGCCTGATCGCCCAAACTTCGCCCGGGGAGAAATACCAGGCTGCCGACGGCAGCTGGCAGACCCGCACCGCGTCCTCCCCGCTGCGCGACAGCCGGTGTCCGTAAGCTGAGTTGCGCCCCTGCCAGGGCAAGCTCGGGACGGATTAACCCGCCCGGTTGACTTGCCCGCCCCCCGCCCCTAAGGGGAGCGCGCCTTGGCGGGGTCGCCCGTTTTCATGGCGGTTTTCCCCACGGTTTTCGATAAATCTTGCGGACGAATCGGCATGGCAGCGAACGATCCCGATGAGGCTCCCGGAGGTGGTGAAGACCCTCGGCTCACCTCGCTCGACGAGAGGCTGAAGGCGGCGCATCATGCCGAGGCGGAACGCACGGCGCCCAAGGGCGCGGGCTCCGCTTTCACCGGGAAGGGTGCGTCTCAGGGCAATCGGGTTTTGACGACGCTGGTCGGGGTTCCCCTGGGGAGCCTGGTGATCGGCTTCGTCATCGACCGGATGCTCGATACGCGGCCCAAGGCGATGCTGGTGATGCTGTTTATCGGCATCGTTTCGGCCTTCGTCCAGATCTGGCGGATTTCGCAGGAACGTGCTGAATAGGCGTGTTTCGGGAACTAGGGATACAGGGGTTAGCGCGTGGCGGCCGAGAGCAAGATCGACCCGATGCACCAGTTTCAGATCAGCGCGCTGGGTGGCGGCGCGCTGGATGGGGCTCCGCTCGCCTTCACCAATTCGGCGCTGTGGATGATAATCGTGTTCGGCGCGATCCTGCTGTTCATGTGGGGCGGGATGAAGCGCGAGCTGATCCCCGGTCGCTGGCAGGCCGCGGTCGAAATGCTGACCGGCTTCACATCCGGCCTGGCGGTGGGCAATATCGGTCCGGAAGGGCGCAAATACGCGCCCTGGATCTTCACGATATTCACCTTCATCCTGTTTTCGAATTTCATGGGCATGATGCCCTTCGGCCTGGTCGAGGCAGCGCATCCCTTCACCGTGACCAGCCAGTTCACCGTCACCGGCGTGCTGGCGATTATCAGCTTTTCGATCGTGCTGCTGGTGGGCTTCTGGAAGCATGGCTTCCATTTCCTCAGCCTGTTCGTTCCGCATGGCACGCCCAAGCCGCTGCTGCCGCTGATCGTGCCGATCGAGATGATTTCGTTCCTGGTGCGCCCGTTCAGCCTGGCGCTGCGACTGTTCGTCGCCATGATTGCCGGCCATATCCTGGTCGAAGTATTTGGCTATTTCATCGTCAACGGGATCAATTCCGGCACGCCGATGGGCTATTTCATTTCGGCGATCAGCTTCGTCTTTATCGCCGGCGTCAATGCGCTCGAACTGCTGGTCTGCGCGATCCAAGCCTATGTCTTCGCGCTGCTGACCTCGCTCTACATCAACGACGCGGTGCATCTGCACTAGTTTTCAACATTCTATCAACTGATTTACCCAGGGAGTTCGACACATGGATCTCGAAGCTGCAAAAGTGATTGGCGCCGGTCTCGCGGCGATTGGCGTGGGCGTTGCCGCCACCGGTGTGGGCAATGTCTTCGGCTCGTTCCTGCAAGGCGCGCTGCGCAACCCGGCGGCTGCCGACGGCCAGCAGGGCCGGCTGTTCATCGGCTTCGCCGCTGCGGAACTGCTCGGGCTGATCGCCTTCGCGGTCGCCATGATTATCCTCTACGCCGTCTGATTGACGCACGCCGGACGGTAATCGGCAGGCGTCTTCCCGGTGAAAGCCGGGTTGGCGCGCGCCGGCCGGATAGCGTGAGCAGGAACCGACGATGCCTCAAATCAACCAGCTTTTGCTCGTTTACCAGTCGCAGTGGTTCTGGCTGTTCCTGGTGCTGGCCGCGATCTATTTCGGTATTGGCCGGGGGATGCTGCCCAAGATAGAGCGGGTGGTCGAGGACCGTAACGCCAGGATTGCCGCCGATCTCGCCGGTGCCGAACGCGCCCGCGCCGGCGCCGATGCGGCTGAGGAACGCGCCCAGGCGGCCGATGCCGAAGCGCGGGCGGCAGCGCATGAGATAACCGCCTTGGCAAAGGCCAGGGCGGCGAAGGATGCGGAAGGCCGGCTGGCCAAGGCCGACGCTGCCGTTGCGCAGAAGCTGGCAGCGGCCGAGGCAAGCCTCGATGCGGCCCGGAAGGATGCTCTCGCCAGCCTCGAGGCCGTCGCGGCCGAGGCGGCGCAGGATATCGTCAGCAAGGTTTCGGGCGCGGCAGTCACTGCGGCCAAGGCCCAGTCTGCGGTAAGGGCGGTGTTTGCCAATGCTTGATCTGACATTCCTTGCGGTGGCCGCGCAGGCTGCTGCCGAACATGGCGCCGCTGCCGAGCACGTCGAGGCGCCGACGGCGCTGCTGCTTGGCCCTGGCGGCTGGGTCGCACTGTCGATGCTCGCCGTGTTCGGTATCATGCTGTGGTTGAAAGTGCCCGCTATCGTCGCCGGCATGCTCGACAAACAGATCGACTGCATCAAACAACAGCTTGGCGATGCCGCCAGGCTCCGCACCGAGGCCGAGGCGCTCAAAGCCGAATATGAAACGAAGCTGCGCGGCGCGGCCCAGGATGCCGACGCCATGCGCGCCGCCGCCGATGAGGAAGCCAAGCTGATCGTCGCCAAGGCCAAGGCGGACGCTGAAGCACTGATCGCCCGCCGCGCCAAATCGGCCGAGGAAAAGATCGGCGCGGCCGAGCGCAATGCCGTCGCCGAACTGCGCGCGCAGGCTGCCCGGGCCGCTACGACAGCCGCGCGCGTTTTAATCGCCGAGAGCCACGATGCCCGGGCGGACAAGGCGCTGGTAGATCAGGCGATCTCGGGGATTTGACGCATCTCTCTCTTTCACCCGGCGAGGGCGAGGGCAGCACTCAAAAATTATCCTTCGCCGCCCGCAGTGCCGCAAACGTCGCCACCGCATCTCCGCCGCCCCACCGCGCCTGCATATCCGGCACATCCGCCCGCAGGAACGGATTAGCCGCCAGTTCCTTGTCAAGCCGGGTCGGCACGGTCCATTCCCCGCGCGCGCGTTTGTCCGTCACTTCGTCGGCATAGGCCTTGAGCGCGACATTATCCGGATCGGCGTGAAGCGCGAATTTGGCGTTAGAGGCGGTGTATTCATGCGCGCAGTAGAGCGTGGTATCGGCCGGCAGCGCCTTGATCCGCAACAGGCTCGCCCAGAACTGCGGCGCAGTGCCCTCGAACATCCGCCCGCAGCCCAAGGCGAAGATTGCATCGCCGACGAAGGCGAGTGAGGCTTCGGGCAGGTAGTAGGCGATGTGGCCGTTGGTATGTCCGCCGACGTCGATCACCCGTGCGGCAAAGACGCCGATGGTGACTTGGTCCCCGTGGCCGACAGTGCGATCGATGCCCGCGATCTTGTCGGCCTCGGCGGCGGGGGCGGTTATCGTGCAGACGCCCCCAACTTTTTGGAGCGCGGCCTTGATCGCCGCGTTGCCCCCAGCGTGATCGGGGTGCCAGTGGGTGTTCCAGATCTGGGTGATCGTCCAGCCTCGGCCGTCGGCTTCGCGCAGATAAGCGTCAGCATCGGGGGTGTCGATGCAAGCGGTCTCGCCGCTGGCGGGGTCGTGCAGCAGATAGCCGTAATTGTCAGACAGGCATTCGAACTGGTGGACTTGCAGCATGGGGTACTCCTTGCTGACTATCTAGACGCATTAGCCCCAAAGCAAAAGCCCGCCCGCTCGGGTGAGCGGACAGGCTTCGCAATCGATAGGACGGCGGGGCGTGCTAGTCCTTCTTCGCCTTCAGCGCTGCGCCCAGGATGTCGCCCAGCGACGCGCCCGAGTCGGACGATCCGTACTGCTCGACCGCCTGCTTTTCTTCGGCCAGCTGATGCGCCTTGACCGAAAAGTTCGGCTTCTTCGAACGATCGAAGCCGGTGACCATGGCGTCGAGCTTCTGGCCGACCTGGAAGCGGTCGGGGCGCTGTTCGTCGCGGTCGCGGCCGAGGTCGGAGCGCTTGATGAAGCCGGTCGCGCCGTCCTCGCCAGCCTGCACTTCCAGCCCGCCGTCGCGCACTTCGAGGATGGTGACGGTTACCGTCTCGCCCTTGCGCAGCGAGCTGCCGGCTGTAGCAGGGCCACCGGTCGCCGGCGCGCCTTTTTCGAGCTGCTTCATGCCGAGGCTGATGCGTTCCTTTTCGACATCGATATCGAGCACCACGGCCGCAACCTGCTCACCCTTGCGGTGGAGCGCCAGTGCGTCCTCGCCCGAGATGCCCCAGGCGATATCCGACATATGGACCATGCCATCGACATCGCCATCGAGGCCGATGAACAAGCCGAATTCGGTGGCGTTCTTGACTTCGCCTTCGACCTGGCTGCCGATCGGGTGCTTGTCGGCGAAGCTTTCCCAAGGGTTCTGATTGGCCTGCTTGAGACCCAGGCTGATGCGGCGCTTGTCGCTATCGACCTCGAGCACGATGACATCGACTTCCTGGCTGGTCGAAACGATCTTGCCGGGATGGACGTTCTTCTTGGTCCAGCTCATTTCGGAGACGTGGACCAGCCCTTCGATGCCCGATTCCAGTTCGACGAAGGCGCCGTATTCGGTGATGTTGGTGACCGTGCCATGCAGCTTGGCGCCGACCGGGTACTTGGCGGCGACCCCCTCCCAGGGATCGCTTTCCAGCTGCTTCATGCCGAGCGAGATGCGCTGGGTATCCTGGTTGATGCGGATGATCTGAACGCGAACAGTGTCGCCGATGTTGATCACCTCATTGGGGTGATTGACCCGCTTGTAACTCATGTCGGTGACATGGAGCAGGCCATCGATACCGCCGAGATCGACGAAGGCGCCGTAATCGGTGATGTTCTTGACCACGCCTTCGATGATCTGGCCTTCGGCGAGGTTCAAGATCAGGCCCGAACGCTGCTCGGCGCGGGTTTCTTCAAGCACGGCGCGGCGCGAGACGACAATATTGCCGCGGCGGCGGTCCATCTTGAGTATCTGGAAGGGCTGGGGAATATCCATCAGCGGCTGGACATCGCGCACCGGACGGATATCAACTTGGCTCCCAGGCAGGAAGGCGACGGCGCCATCGAGATCGACGGTGAAGCCACCCTTGACCCGGCCGAAGATCACGCCATCGACGCGCTTGCCTTCGCCGAATTCATTCTCGAGCTTGTCCCACGCGGCTTCGCGGCGGGCGCGGTCGCGACTGAGCATGGCCTCGCCATCGGAATTTTCCACCCGGTCGACATAGACTTCGACTTCATCGCCAACACTCAGACCATGCGGTTGGCCTGGCATGGCGAACTCGCGCAGGGCCACGCGGCCTTCGCTCTTGAGGCCCACGTCGATCACGGCCTTGTCATTTTCGATGGCGGTAATCGTGCCCTTGACCACGCGGCCTTCAAAGCCGCCGTCGGCAGCGCCGCCCAGCGATTCGCTGAGCATAGCGGCGAAATCGTCGCGGGTGGGATTTGCTGTAGAGCTTGTTGCCGAAGAGGCCATTCAGAGAGTTCCTGTCTTCACATTTTGTCCGGCCAGGCGGTTGGTTCCGCTGGTCTTTCTCCGTACCGGCACCATGCCGGAACGGGCCAAAAGGG
>JANMCD010000229.1:0-9072 GCA_031360905.1 Novosphingobium sp. | reverse complement strand
GCGATGCCGAGCAGAAGCTGAGCGCCGAAGGCGGCGTGGATCGCAACGGAAGGCGCTCGCGAACCGCTGCGGCGAATCCGCCGCGCCATCACGATAAGCGCCGCCGCGACCACCCATGCCCACCAGCGATGGATGAAATGGACCAGGTACGGATCGCCCACCAGGGCTGCACCCACCCCGTTCGACCAGTCGATCCCGGCAGGAACCAGGCGGCCCTGCATCAGCGGCCAGTCGGGCGCGACAGAGCCTGCGCGCAGCCCCGCCATAAGTGCGCCATAGGCCAGCTGCGCCGCGAGAACCGCCAGCACCACCGCGGCAAAGCCGGTCAGCCGCGCCGGTGGCTCGCTCCGGCTGAGCGCCCGCAGGTCCAGCGCCGTCCACACAAGTCCGCCAAGCGTCAGCAGGGCGACCATCAGATGCGCGGTCAACCGGAAGTGGCTAACCTTGACGTCGCCGCTCAGCCCCGACGACACCATCCACCAGCCGACCACACCCTGCAAACCGCCCAGCGCCAGCAGCACCAGCAGGCGCGGTTTGTAGCCTGCGGGAATCTTGCCCCGCATCCAGAACCAGGCGAGCGGCAAGGCGAACACCAGCCCGATCAGCCGGGCGAGCAGGCGGTGCAGCCATTCCCAGAAATAGATGAACTGGTAATCCGCCAGCGTCATGCCGGCCGGGCCGTTGACCTTGGTGAATTGCGGAATGCGCTGATAGGCGGCGAATTCGGCCTGCCACTGGGCCTCGTTCAGGGGCGGGATTGCCCCGGTCACCGGCTTCCACGCGGTGATCGACAGTCCCGATTCGGTAAGCCGGGTAATCCCGCCGATCACGACAATGGCCACAACCATGACTGCGATCACCAGCAGCCAGCGCACCAGAGCGAGCGCATCGGCCTGCGTTTCGGGGCGATTGCGCGATTTCGGGTCTCTCATCGCGGCGATCCCTGCACCGGGCTGAGCTCATTTTCAAGCGCGAGGACCGGCATGCTTGCGCGATGTTATAATATTACATAGGTTGCCCGGTGATGCCTGACTCCATTCTTTCGATTCGTAGCCGGCTGGACCGATTGGGCATTATGCTTTCCGGGCTATGCGCGGTACACTGCCTGCTGGGCGTTGTGCTGGTCGCCATGCTTGGCTTCGGCGGCGAGGCGTTTCTGGCGCCGGCAATCCACCGCGCCGGCCTGGCGCTGGCCGTGCTGGTCGGTTTGGTGACGCTGGGGCTGGGCGCGCTGCGCCATGGCCGGATGGCCCCGTTGGTGATCGGCGGCTCCGGGATTGCGCTGATGGCGGCCGGACTGACCGTACCTCACGGCCTGCCCGAGGCGGCACTGACCATCGCCGGGGTGGCGTTGGTCGCCGCCGGTCATATCCGCAACTTGCGTCACGCCGCCTGAACGCTAAGGGCAGTGCATGTCCGCGCAGCTCTCCCTCACCGTCAATGGCGAACCGCGCCGCATTGCCACGGGCGCGAGCATCGCCGATCTGGTCCGCAACCTCGAACTTGATCCGCTCAAAGTCGCGGTCGAGCGCAATGGCGCAATCGCCCCGCGGTCGGCGCTGGGGGAAGTGCTGCTGGCCGATGGCGATGTCCTCGAGATCGTCCATTTTGTGGGCGGCGGAGGAAGCGATGACGATAGCTGGACGGTTGCCGGCCGCACGTTCCGCTCGCGGCTGATCGTTGGCACCGGCAAATACAAGGATTTTGCCGAGAATGCGGCGGCAGTGGCGGCATCGGGCGCGGAAATCGTCACGGTCGCGGTGCGGCGGGTCAATGTGTCCGATCCCAAGGCGCCGATGCTGACCGATTTCATCGATCCGAAGAAAATCACCTACCTGCCCAACACCGCCGGCTGCTTCACCGCCGACGATGCCATTCGCACGCTGCGCTTGGCGCGAGAGGCAGGGGGCTGGGATCTGGTCAAGCTCGAGGTGTTGGGCGAGGCGCGTACCCTCTACCCGGATATGCGCGAGACCCTCAAGGCGACCGAAGTGCTCGCCGGCGAAGGCTTTCTGCCGATGGTCTACTGCGTCGACGATCCGATCGCGGCGAAGCAGCTGGAAGAAGCCGGCGCGGTGGCGGTGATGCCGCTCGGCGCGCCGATCGGCTCGGGGCTGGGAATCCAGAACCGGGTAACGATCCGCCTGATCGTCGAAGGCGCGGGCGTGCCGGTGCTGGTCGATGCCGGGGTCGGCACCGCCAGCGACGCCGCCGTCGCCATGGAGCTCGGCTGCGACGGGGTGCTGATGAACACCGCCATCGCCGAGGCGAAGGACCCGATCCGCATGGCCCGGGCGATGCGGCTTGCGGTCGAGGCTGGACGGCACGCCTACCTCTCCGGCCGCATGGCGATGCGCAAATACGCGGACCCCTCCAGTCCTCTGGCGGGGCTGATCTGACCCGCAGCCGGTGCGGTTAACGCTGTCATGGGCAAATGTCGGCCGCGTGGTTAACGGCTTAATAAGGAATTTCTGGTGATCTTCCGTTTGCCGGGCAGGAACGCCCGCAACAGAGGATAACCAAATCATGGGTAAAACCGGCACGGCATCGCTAACCATCGCCGAGCTGCGCGAATTCGCCGGCTTCACCTCATGCGAGCAGCGCTACATCAAGCGCAGCCTCGATATCGGCCTCGGCCGGCAGGACGCGTTCAAGTTGTGGGCGCGCGATGCTGGCGAAGTGGCGTCGATTCGCAGCCAGTATGTCGTCTATCAAGACCTGAAGGCGCTGCGGGCCGCCATCCCTGACGAGACCTCATTCACCGGCCTGGAAGATTTCATGGCCAAGCTGCTGCGCATCGCCGCATTCGATCTTGGGCAGGAACGCCTGGGCGGCTTCTCGCCGTTCCGGTTCCTCTACGAACGGCTGCTTGGCCCCGAAGCCCGCCCCTTCCTGCCAAGCGCCTTCTGCGCCGCCTCCGCCCTGCCGCAAATCCGCCCCGACCGCCGCAAGAACCTGCTCCAGTCAATCAGCGAAGCCGCAGCGACGGCGCCAGGCTGGTCGACCAGGGCGCCGTGCTTCTTCCCGGAATGGGTGGAGAAGGAAGCGGCGTAGAGTAAGGGGCACCTTGCCGACCTGCGCGCAATCGCGCATAGTTTTGCCATGTCGCTTGACCTGTCATCGCTCGAGAGAGCCGTTGCCCGCCTCGGTGAAGGACTGGCGCGATATCAACAGGACCTGTCGGATGATCAGGTGCGCGATGGGGTTATCCAGCGCTTCGAATTTACCTACGACCTAGCGCCAAAGATGCTTCGCCGATTTCTCGAGTCAGCGGCAGACAGTCCGGGCATGATCGATCTGATGACTTTTCCGGCCCTGATCAGGACGGCATGGGAAAAAGGCCTGATCAGGGGTGGCTGGCCAGAATGGCACGACTTTCGCGATATGCGCAACGCAACGTCCCACCTTTACGACGAAGCAAAGGCCATTGAGGTGGCCGCAAAGATTCCTGTCTTCCTGGAAGAGGTGCAATTCCTTGTGCAGAAACTGAAGGCGCAGCCGGTTTTGTGACAATGGAGCTTGCAATCAAGCCCCAAGAGCTGGCGATCGTCAAAGCCATTCTTGCGCTGCATTTGCCCGAAGGATGCCGCGTTTTCGTCTTCGGCAGCCGGGCCACCGGCATTCGGCTCAAACTGTGGTCGGATCTTGACCTGGCAATCGATGGGCCCGGACCACTTTCATTCTCGGTCCTCGGACGACTTAACGAGAGTTTCGATGAGGCGCTCGTGCCTTGGAAAGTCGACATTATCGACTTGAATTGCGTTAGCCCAAATTTCCGCCGCATTGTCGATGCGCAAAAGGTGCCTCTGCCTTAGCCCTTGTACAACCCGTCCAGCCGCTCCCCATAGCGCTCCTTCAGCTTGTGCCGCCGGATCTTCAAACTTGGCGTCATTTCCTCATTGTCGATGGTGAAGGCTTCGTCGGCAAAGGCGAACTGGCGAACTTTCTCGATCACCGAGAGATCCTGGTTGACCCGGTCGATCGCCGCGCGGATGGCGCTGCGGAAGGCGGGGAGGTCTTGCAGCGCGGGGAAATCGAACTTCTCATCCTGCCCTTGCGCCCATTCCAGCGCCCATTCGGCGTCAGGCACGATCAGCCCGACTATGTAGGGGCGCCTGTCGCCGGCCACCATCGCCTGGGCGATTTCCGGCTGCAGGGTCAGCATGCCCTCGACCTTCTGGGGCGCGATATTGTCGCCCTTGTCGTTGACGATCATATCCTTCTTGCGGTCGGTGATGAAAATGCGACCCTTGGCGTCAAGGTGGCCGATGTCGCCGGTATGGAGCCAGCCGTCATGCAGCGCCCGCCGCGTCTCGGGCTCATTGCGCCAATAGCCGTGCATGACGAGTTCGCCCCGCACCAAGATTTCGCCATCCTCGGCGATCTGAACTTCCACGCCGTCAAGCGGCGGGCCGACGGTGTCCATCTTGAGGCCCGCCCGCGGCCGGTTGCAGCTGATCACCGGTCCCGCCTCGGTCTGGCCGTAGCCCTGCAACAGAGTAAGGCCGAGCGCGTTGAAGAAGGTGCCGATATCGGGATTGAGCGGTGCGCCGCCCGAAATCAGCGCCTTGATCCGCCCGCCAAAGCGCTGGCGGACCTTTGGACGCAGCGCGCGGTCCAGCAAGAAATCCATCGACCGGTCGCGCCACCGCCGCTTGCCGATCGCTTTGCGCGCACCGATGGCCAAAGCCTGGTTGAGCAGGAATGTGGCGGCGCGGCCCTGCTTTGCAATCTGCTTGAGGATCCGCGCGCGCAGCACCTCGAACAGCCGCGGCACCACCACCATGATCGTCGGGCGCACTTCCTCGATATTGCTGGCGAGCTTCTCGAGACCCTCGGCATAATAGATCTGCCCGCCCAGGCCGATCGGCAGATATTGCCCGCCGGTATGCTCATAGGCGTGCGACAGCGGCAGGAATGAGAGGAAAACCTCCCCCTCCTTGCCAGTCAAATCCCAGCCGAAATCCTCGGCGATGATCCGCGCCGCGCCGCCGACATTGCGCAGGATCTTGCCGTGGTGCTGCATCACCCCGCGCGGCGCGCCGCCGGTGCCGCTGGTGTAGATGATGCAGGCCAAGTCCGCGCGCGCAATTCCCGCGATGCGCGCCTCGACTGCCGCGCGAGCCGCATCGGCATCACCGGCGAGCAGGCTGTCCCACGGATGGAACGCCGTTGATCCGGCCTGGGTCTGGCGCAGCGGTTCCATGGCGATGATATGCTCGGTGCTGTTGGAGCGCAGGATTGCCGGCAACAACGGCCTGGCGAGTTTTGCGTCCGACACGATCACCGCCCGGGCGCCGGAATTCTCGATAATGTGCAGATGGTCGCGTTCGGTATTGGTTGTGTAGGCCGGCACCGTGATGCACCCCGCCGCCATGATCGCGAGATCGGCAAGGCACCATTCGGGCCGGTTTTCCGACACCAGCATCACCCGGTCTCCATCTTCCAGCCCGAGCGCCCGCAAGCCCTCGGCGATCAGGCAGACCTGCCGTGCTGCCTCGGACCAGCTGAGCGGGCGCCATGCGCCCTCCCGCTTGGCCCACAGGAACGGCTTGTCGCTCCGCTCGCCGGCGCGGGCGAGAAACAGGGCGACAAGATTCTGGCTGGTGTCAAAATCGGAAAGCTGCACTGTCCGCCTTGCCCTTCGATTGACGATCCCCGCGAAAGTCTACTGCCGCATGACCGATCCAGCAAGCCGCGGCTATTCGGCCACGCTGCGCCCTTCGCTGCGCGGATCGGCGGCACCTTTCAGCACGCCGTCCACCACTTCCACGGCATTGGCTTTCAGCGGCATGGCGCGCGGGGTGACTGCCGCGTGGCCCAGCGCCCGCAGCGCCGGCGCCTTCGCTTCGAGCTGGCTGCCCTGCTCGATGAACACCGCATCGCCGCCCGGCGCGAAGATCACCGGCAGGGCGATCGCGTCTTGCGCCGAGAGCCGCCAGTCGATCACGCCGATGATCGCCTTGACCACCTGCGCCGGGATCGTCGACCCGCCAGCCGCGCCGATGGCGAGGCGCAGCTTTCCGCCCGGCGCGTAAACCAGCGTCGGGCTCATCGAGCTGCGCGGGCGCTTGCCGGCCTCGACCCGATTGGCCACCGGCTTGCCGTCACGCTCGGGAACCATGCTGAAATCGGTCAGCTCGTTGTTGAGGAAATAGCCGTTGACCATCAGCCCGGAGCCGAAGCTGCTTTCGATGGTCGAGGTCAGCGACACCACCTGGCCCTGCCGGTCGATGGCGACGAAATGCGACGTCGATGGCACATCGGCAGTCAGCGTATCGGCCTGCGCCAGCGGCGCACCGGCGGGAGTGCCGGGGCTCACCGCCGCCATGCTGCGGTCGGGCGCGATCAGCTGCGAGCGCTCGGCGAGATAGGCGGGGGCCAGCAATCCCGCGACCGGCACGGGCACGAAATCCGCGTCGGCGAGATAGCGTTCACGGTCGGCATAGGCGAGCCGCTGGGCCTCGGCGATGAGGTGCCAGGCGGTGGGCGAATCCTTGCCCAGCGCGGCGAGATCGAACCGTTCGAGCAGGCCGAGGATGCCCAGCACTGTCGTCGCGCCCGAGGAGGGCGGGCCCATGCCGCACAGCCGCCAGGCGCGATAGAAGCCGCAGACCGGATCGCGCGGTTTCGCCGTGTAAGCCGCAAGATCCGCCTCCGTCATCGGCGCAGGGCTGCGCGGGGCGGTGGAGACGGCGCGGGCAATCGCGGCGGCGTTGGCCCCGGTGTAGAAGGCGCGGGGGCCCTTCGCCGCCAGTTCGGTCAGGAATGCGGCCAGCGCGGGATTGCGGATCGCCGTGCCGACCGGCTGCGGCTGGCCATCGGCGGTGTAGTAAAGCGCGCGCGATTCCGCCGAGAAAGCGCTGCCCCCGGTCGCCAGATAGCTCAGGTCGCGCAGCTCCGGCGGCATTGCCGGATCGACTTGGTAGCGGGTGAGGAATTCGTGGAACCGCGGCGTCACGGCAAACCCGTCGCGGGCGAGGCGGATCGCGGGCGCGAACAGCCGCCGCCACGCCAGCCGGCCATGGCGCTTATGCGCCGCCGCCATCAGCGCGACATTGCCCGGCACGCCGACACTGCGCCCGCCGGGGATCGCCTGCGGCACGGCGAGGAACTGGCCATTGCTCTCGAACCAGCGCGGATGGGCGGCGGCGGGCGCAGTCTCGCGCCCGTCGATGGTCTCGACCCGGCCCTTGCCGTCGTCCATCACCAGAAACCCGCCACCGCCGATGCCTGAGCTTTGCGGCTCGACCACGGTGAGCGCCAGCAGCACCGCCAGCGCGGCATCGGTGGCGCTGCCCCCGGCGCGCAGCATTTCCGCCCCGGCCTCCGCCGCACGCGGGTCGGCGGCGCTGACCATGCCGCGCTCGAACGGCGTGGGTGCTGCGGCCTGCCGGGTGGTGGCGCAGGCGGCGAGCAGCAGCGGCGCGGCGAGCAAGGAGAGGAGGCGGTGCAGCATGGCGCGGAAGCTATTCGCTTCCCACCGCCTCGGCAATCGTGCCAAAGCCGTCGCGCTGCATCAACTTCAGCAGTCCTGTGCTGATGCGCCGGGCGATTCCCGGACCTTCGTAGATCATCGCGCTGTAAAGTTGCACCAGACTGGCCCCGGCACGGATGCGGGCCCAGGCATCTTCGGCGCTGGCGATCCCGCCGACGCCGATCAGCGGGATCGCCCCGCCGGTGGCCCGGCGAAAATCGCGCAGCCGCTGCAGGGCAAGGTCGCGCAAGGGCGCACCCGACAGCCCGCCCGCTTCACCGGCATGGACCGATTGCAGCGGCGGGCGCGAAATCGTGGTGTTGGCGACGATCAACGCGCCGAGCCCCTTGTCGAGGGCAATGCGGGCGATGCCGTCGATATCGGCGGGCTCAAGATCGGGCGCGACTTTGAGGAACACCGGCGGTCCGCCGACCCCCCGCGCAGCGAGCACCGCGTCGAGCAGCGCCGCCAGGGCGCCCTTGTCCTGAAGCGCGCGCAGGCCGGGGGTGTTCGGGCTGCTGACATTGACCGCGAGATAGCGCGCCAGCGGCGCCATCAGCCGCGCCATGATCGCGTAATCGCCGATGCGGTCATGCGAATCCTTGTTGGCACCGATGTTGACTCCGACGATTCCCGGCCGGTGTTGGCGCCGCCGCAACCGTTCCGCCGCCTGTTCCGCACCGGCGTTGTTGAAGCCCATGCGGTTGATCACGGCGCGGTCCCCGGCCAGGCGGAACAGCCGGGGGCGCGAATTGCCGGCCTGGGGCAGCGGGGTGATCGAGCCGACTTCGGCAAAGCCGAAACCGAGCCGCAGCACCCCGTCCGGCACCAGTGCATCCTTGTCGAACCCGGCAGCGAGGCCCAGCGGGTTGGGGAAGGCGATGCCGGCAATTTCGCTGGCGAGCGGGCCGCCGGGCTTTTGTTTGCTACCCGGCAGGATCGTCAGCATCGCCAACGCCAGGCCATGCGCGCGCTCTGGATCGATATGGAACAGGGCGGGGCGGAGCAGCGAGTAAACCATGGCTCAGCAGCCTATGGCAAACCAGCCACGCCCTGTCGACGCCGGCCAATCCTGCCCCGAACTGCGGCAAATTTACAACAGCTAAGGGAAAATGCTAACCTTTCTGAATAATTTTGCCAGATTGACGAATCCCTACAATTTTTCTCGCCCAATCAGGACTAGGCGCGATGTGCGACCCGAAGGGCTCGTGGCATCTGCAACGGGTTCTCAACTTAACGGCGGTTCTCCGGTTACCCGGGGGACCGCTTTTTTTCTGGCCCAAACCGATTGCTATCCGCAGTCCGTGCCCCTACATCAAATCCGATCAATTCAATCCGATTTGTTGGGCTGACCTTATGCGCCTGTCGAGCATGGCCGATTATGCCGTTGTCACCATGGCCGCCGCCGCGCGGCATTGCGGCGGCGTGCGCGTGAATGCTGCGCAATTGGCGGTGGAAACCGGGCTTCCCGCGCCAACAGTGCAAAAATTGGTGAGCAGGCTGACCTCTGCCGGGCTTCTCCGCAGCTCGCGCGGTGTGGGCGGCGGGCTGAAGCTCGCACGGCCGGCGGCGGCGATCAGCCTCGCCGACATCGT
>JANMCD010000225.1:0-3674 GCA_031360905.1 Novosphingobium sp. | reverse complement strand
CGTGGGCGCGGGGGTGGCGGTGGCCGGGATCATCGGCTTCGTCGGACTGATCGTGCCGCATCTAGTGCGCCCGTTCACCGACCGGCGGCCGTCTTCGCTGCTGGTGCCGAGCGCTGTGGCAGGCGCCCTGCTGCTGCTGATCGCCGATTGCCTGTGCCGGATTTTGCCCATGGCGGGAGGCGAGTTGCGGCTGGGCATCGCACTCAGCCTGGTGGGCGCGCCGTTCTTCCTGCATCTGCTGCTGCGGATGCGGCGAGGACTGGTATGAACAAGCAACACGCGGATGGGGGAGAATTGGCTGCGCAAAACCTTGCCCTTGCCGGCCGCCTCACCGCGATCACCGCCGCCCTGCGCCCCGGCGAAGTCACCGCCATCTGCGGCCCGAACGGCGCGGGCAAATCGACTTTGCTCGCCTGCCTCGCCGGATTACTCCAGGCTGGCTCCGGCACCGTCACTCTGGACGCAATGCCGCTCGCCAGCCTAGCCCCACGCGCCCGTGCCCGCGCCATCGGCTACTTGCCACAAAGCCCGGAAGTGGCCTGGGACGTCAGCGTCGAGACGCTGGTATCGCTCGGCCGCATTCCCTGGCGCGGGGTGCCGCTGAGCCAGGACGAGCCGGCGATCGATGCGGCCATCGCCGCCATGGACCTCGAGCCGCTGCGGCACAGCCCGGTCTCGCGAATCTCGGGCGGCGAGCGGGCGCGGGCGCTGATGGCCCGCGTCCTCGCCACCGCCCCGCGCTGGCTGCTGGCGGACGAGCCGCTGGCCAATCTGGATCTGGCGCACTCCGCCCAGCTCATCGCCCGGCTGCGCCACCAGGCGGGGCAGGGGACCGGGGTGGTGCTGGTGCTCCACGATCTGGCCCAGGCGATGAACCATGCCGACCGGGTGCTGGTGCTGGCGGATGGCCGGCTGGTAGTCGACGGACCGCCGGAGCAGGCGCTGTCGGAGGAGATGATCACCCGCGTCTGGGGCGTTACAACGCGCTGGCTGGGCAAGCCGGGCGCGCGGGCGCTGGCGGTGGGTTAGGGCACCGACTGGACATGGTTGACCCCGCCGCGCTAGGGCCTTGGCGCGAAGGGGTCGCAGCGTCAGACATCTGGTTTCTCTTGCCGCACTGGCGGCCATGCCTGCGCCCGCGCTGGCTGGGGAGGAGCCCCCGCCGCCGCCGCAGCAGAGCGTTTCGCTGTCGGTGAGCGACTTGTTCGCCTTTGCCGACCGCGCGCGCGATGCCGGCGATTATGCCACGGCCGAGACCGCCTACCGCGCGCTGGCCGGCAATCCGGACATCGAACTGCGCAGCGAGGCGCGCTTCCGGCTCGCCATGATGCTGGCCGACCGGCAGGGCAAACACCGCGAGGCGGCGGTGGAATTCCGCCGTATCCTCGATGATAAGCCCAAGGCGGCGCGGGTGCGGCTCGAACTGGCGCGGATGCAGGCGCTGCTCGGCAATCTCGGCGCGGCCAGCCGCGAATTGCGCGCCGCCGAGGCCAGCGGCCTGCCGCCCGAGGTCCAGCAGTTGGTGCGCTTCTACGCCAATGCGTTGAGTGCCCGCAAACCTTTCGGCGGCAGCATCGAGGTGGCGATAGCGCCGGACAGCAACATCAACCGCGCGACCAAATCGGACACACTGGGCACGGTGCTCGGCGATTTCACCCTGGACGAGGACGCCAGGGCGCGCTCAGGCGTGGGCCTTGCCCTGCGCGGCCAGGCCTATGCCCGCGCGCCGCTTGGCCCAACGAGCAACCTGCTGCTGCGCCTCTCGGGCAGCGCCGATATCTACCGCCAGTCGCAGTTCGACGACTTCATCCTGGGGGTGCAGGCCGGCCCGGAATTCACTTGGGGCCGTGGCAAGTTCGCGCTGTCCGCCGGGCCCTCGTGGCGCTGGTACAGTACCGATCCCTACAGTTTCAGCGTCAGCGGCAGCGTGAACTGGCAGCACCCTTTGGGCAAGCGCGGGCAGCTCCGCGTCGATGCCGGCGCTGGCCGCACCAACAACAAGCGCAATGATCTGCAGGACGCGACCCATTACTCGCTGGCCGCCGGCGTCGATCGCGCCTTCTCCGCCCGCTTCGGCGGCGGCCTGCAGGTCAGGGGCACCCGCGAAGTGGCGCTCGATCTCGGCTATTCCACTGCCTCGGGCGGGGTGAGCGCCTATCTGTTCCGCGAACTGGGCAAGACGACAGCCGTAATATCGCTCGGCTACAGTCATCTCGAAGCCGACAGGGCCCTGTTTCTATTCAAACGCCGTATCGATGACCAGATGACCGCCAACATGTCCGCAACATTCCGCACTCTGCGGGTCGGTTCATTTGCACCCTTGGCAAGAGTTCGTTTCGAACGTAACTATTCGTCAGTGGGGATCTACGATTTCTCGCGAATCGCGGCCGAAGTGGGAATTACTTCGGCATTTTGACAGGGGCGGATTACATGCGGGTATGGAACTTTGCGGCGCAGGCGTCGCTGCTGGCGCTTGGGCCGATGCTGGCTGGCTGCGGCGATGGCGGGGGCGTGGCCAGTACGCCGGCGCCGCCACCCGCGCCGACTTATACCAAGATTGTCGACATGACCGGCAACCGGACCTTCCAGACCGCCGGGGTGACCTACAATACCAGCCCAACCGGCTTCAGCAATGGCGCGAGCAATACGCACGGCAGCGGTGTTACCGTGGCCTACATGGCGAATTCGGACAGCTACACGGTCACCGCTCCGGGAGGCGCGACGCAGACGTTCGGGCCGGCAGAATTGCAGACTCCTAGTATCCCCACCCCGGACTCACTGCAATATGTCAAGGTCAACGGCACGACGCGTGACCAGTTGACCTTGATTGTGCCGAGCACGACCGGAGGGGTCCCACTCAGCTACACCGTTGTCGGGACTTGGGGAAGGTTCGACACGAGCAACAACACCGGGACTTTCCGGATCGCGGTCGGCGGATCAACGACGTTGACCAGTGACATGCCCAAAACCGGCACGGCTAATTACACAATCGGTGTCCTTGGAACCGCGGTCGTTGCTCAGGCGGGGCCTCTCGGCGGCATCGGCTACCCGCCATACAATCTGGGCGGGGATTCGACTGGAACGTTCTCGGCAGATTTTGGAAGAGGAACGATTGCCACTCAGCTCAACCTGACCGGAAGGCTCGTTTTGACCGGTCCGGGGCAGCCAGTAGCGACCAATTTAGGCACATATGCGGGTTCGGGCTCACTAACGTCGGGTGGCCCGGGGTTTTCTGGAACACTCAGCGGAACGTTCAATGGTGCTTCCTCCACAGGCATATTTTCCGGCCTGTTCCTCGGGCCGCAGGCGGTCGAGGTCGGTTTCGGCTATATGCTCAGCGGCACCGGGTTCAGTGCCGCCGGCGCGGTTGTCGGAATCAAGCAATAAATGGCGCAACCCGGGGAGCGGCTGACTTCGCGGACATTCCGCTCCCTCAACGCTGGACGCAAACTTTCTTCCGGCTCGCCGTGCATGCCGCGACATCCGCTTTCCACTGGGTCAGCCTGACCTCATAGTCGCTCGCCAGCCTCGCCTTTTCCGCCTCATAGGCCAGGTGCGCCTGAGCATTCTCGGCGCGCGCCTTGTCCGCTGCGGCGACCGCTTGCTGGTTGGCGACATTGGCCTCGAGCTGGAGCCGGGCGGTGTTGGCCTGCTGCTGGTTAGCCGCGACGCGG
>JANMCD010000179.1:0-1789 GCA_031360905.1 Novosphingobium sp. | reverse complement strand
GCCGAGCGATGGGCGCGGGTTTCCGGCCGCGAGCCTTTCCTGACGCTCGATTCGCTGCGGATGGCCCGGCACCACATGTATTACAGCTCGGCCAAGGCGGAACGCGAACTCGGCTATAAGGCGAGGCCCTACGCCGAGGCGCTGGTCGAGGCGCTGGACTGGTTCCGCGCGCAGGGGATGGTGCGGTGATCGCGCTGGGGGCCGTGGCGCTGGCGATCTGGGCGGGGCTGGCGGCTACCGGCTTCTGGCTGTGCCGCGAGCGCGACGACCGCGTGATCGTGCGGGAGCCACGCGAATGGCCCGATGTTGTCGCCGTAGTGCCGGCGCGTAACGAGGCCGATGTCATTGCCCGCTCGCTCGGCAGTCTTTCCATCCAGGATTATCCGGGGCCATTTCGTATAATATTGGTCGACGACAACAGTATCGACGACACCGGTGCAATTGCAGCGAGGTTAGGTAGCGAGCGGGTGGCAGTGCTGCCGGGCGCTCCGCTGGCTCCCGGCTGGACCGGTAAGCTCTGGGCCTTGTCGCAGGGCATCACCGAGGCTGGAACGCCGCGTTATCTGTGGCTGACCGACGCCGATATTGAACATGCGCCGGACACGTTGCGGCGGCTCGTCACCATCGCCGAGGGCAAGCAGTGCAAGCTCGTCTCCTTCATGGCCGAGCTGCACTGCCGGACCTGGCCCGAGCGGGCGCTGGTGCCGGCTTTCGTTTATTTCTTCATGATGCTGTATCCGTTCAACTGGATCAATCGGCGCTCGCCGCTAGCCGGGGCGGCGGGCGGCTGTGTGCTGGTCGAGCGCGAGACGCTGGCGGCGACTGGCGGCATCGCCGCGATCCGAGGCGCGCTGATCGACGATTGCGCCCTTGGCGCGCTAATCAAGCGGCAGGGGCCGATCTGGCTCGGCCTCACCCACCGCTCGCGCAGCATCCGGCCCTATCGCAGCGCCGGCGAGATCGGCGCCATGGTGGCTCGCTCGGCCTATGCCCAACTGCGCTATTCGCCGCTTCTGCTGGCGGCAACGGTCACCAGTCTTGTGCTCATGTTCGGCGTTCCCGCATGGCTGGCGCTGTTCGGCCAGGGCGCAGCCCGGCTGATGGGAGCAGCGGCCTTTTTGCTGATGGCGGCGATGTATCAGCCGGTGTTGCGCTCCTACCGCCGTTCGCCGCTGTGGGGACTGGTCCAGCCGCTGGTCGGTGCGTTCTACACCGGCTGCGTGCTGTGGTCAGCCTGGCAGCACTGGCGCGGGCGTGGGGGCATGTGGAAAGGGCGGGCACAGGCTACGGCTCAATCGGTGACGAGCCGATGAGCGGGTTGAACTCCGGTAAAGGCCGCCGCGACGAGAACTTCCCGGTCGCCTCGTTGCTGCTGAAACGCGAATACCGCGCGCCGGTCCTCGCATTTTATATGTTTGCCCGCGCGGCGGACGATATCGCCGATCATCCTTCCGCTTCAAAGGAGGAGAAGCTGGCCCGGCTGGCCGATATGCGCGCCGGGCTGACGGGGGAAGGAACGCCGGAGGCCATGGCGCTGGCAGGGGCGGCGCGGGCGAGGGGGCTGGAGCTGGTCCATGCCCAAGAGCCGCTTGATGCCTTCGTGCAGGATGTCACGGTGCGGCGCTATGCCGACTGGGAGGCGCTGATCGGCTATTGCCGCCTCTCGGCCATGCCGGTCGGCCGCTTCGTGCTCGACGTCCACGGCGAGGATCGGGCGATCTGGCCGCTGTCCGATGCGCTGTGCGCCGCGCTTCAGGTGATCAATCACTTGCAGGATTGCGGCAAGGAC
>JANMCD010000161.1:0-2757 GCA_031360905.1 Novosphingobium sp. | reverse complement strand
CAAAGTTGACGAGGACGTCCTGGTGCGTTCCCCGGCTGCGCGACGCCCGCGCCGAGGCGGCGAGCGTCAGGATTGCGATCAGGTAGCGGTTATAGATGTTGAAGTAGGTAATCCGTACCGGATCGACTGTGAGGCCGGATGCTTTCTCGTAGGCGGCGTAAAGGTCGTGCTCGGCCATCATGCCGGATCCCAGCAACGTCTCCCCATCCTCCGCGATGTGGGCGAACGAGGGCATGACGGCGTAAGTCAGATCCTGATGGCGATCCCCGAAGGACGCGCCCTCCCAATCGAGCCAGGCCGTGATCTCGCCCTTCGCTTCGTCGAACAGGAAATTACCGCTGCGGTAGTCGCCATGGACTATGGAGACATGATCGAGCCGCGGCGCATTGGCGATCAGCCAGCGATAGACGACCTCCATAATCGGCTCTTCCTCGATCCGGTCTTCCTCCCAGATCCGCCGCATGGCGTTGACCTGACGGATGATCGAGGCGTTGGAGCCAACCTCGGCAGGCGCGAAATGCTCCATGCCTTTCGCTTGGGCAATGTCGCTGGTGTGGAGTTTCGCTAAAAGATCGACGAATTGCGGGGCGAGTTTGCCGCGCAGTTCAGGGCCATAATTCTGACCCAGTCCGGAAACCTTGCCCGCATCATAAGAAGGCTTCGCCGTGCCCGAAGAGAAGGCGTAAATCATCGCGGGATAGGGAAGGAAATCGCCATCCGGATCGACCCAGTAGGCGCGCGGTGCGGGGATGATCCCCTCCACCGCCTGGATCACCTCAAACTCGCGCGCGCGGCTGGATTCGGTTACCGAGGCTGCTGGTTCCATCCGTAGCACCAGCGTCTCGGTGCGCTCCTCGCCGCCGTCCGGCCCGCGCCAGTCGAGATCGAACATCATCTGCAGCTTCGACGCGCCGCCCGAAAGCCAGCGGGCATTCGCGATGGTGACTGGCTGTCCCAGACGGTCGCCGATCAGCCGTTGCGTGCCCTCCACCAGCCGTTCGAGCGTTACGCCGGAATAACCCTTGCCTTCCCGGCGCCGGTGCATCTTGCGGGTCAGGATCTTGTCGATCTCCGGCTCGACCGGATAGCGGGCGCGGATTTGCGCAATGACATCGTCATCAGGCCGCTGCCTCTGGGCTTCGTCAATGATCCGGTATTCGCCTGCCATCGCTTATCCCGCTTAATCGTATAGTTCGTCGGCCATGCATTGCGAAAGATAATACTGGCCGACGAAATCCGCAATGTGGCTGTGCCCCGACCGGTCCCCGGACTCCCAGCGCATCAAACACTGGTAGCCGGCGCTGGCCGGATTGAAATTATACCAGGGGCCTGCCGCAATTGTCTTGCCATAAGCGTGATAGACATCCCCCCTGTCATCTTCGAAACGGACCTTGGCACTGGTCACCAGCATGTCCGTGCGGGTTGCGGTCATCTCCGCCGACAGGAGCGGGCGGCGTTCGCCATTTACCAGCACATAGCCATATTTGAGCGGGCCATAGCGCACCTGCCGCCCCTCAAAGCCAAGATCGAGGACCAGAAAGGCGGTCAGGTCCGCACCCAGATCGACATGAATCCAGCTGGCCCCCTTGTTCCCCCAGTCATTGCGAGGCCCCCAGCTTTTGTTGACGCCTTCGACGCAATCGACTGTGTAATTCTTGTCGCGCAGCCGCAATTGCCCGGTGACGCGGCCCTTGCCTTCCAGATGACCATTGTTCCAGCCGCTATAGCCTTCGACTTTGCTGCCTGTGGCTTGCGGAACCTGCGCGGGGTCACGCGCATCGGTAGGCTCGCAGATTGCCGAATAGTTCAGCTCCAGCGAACAAACACCATCGCGCGATTGATAGCGCCATTCATGCTCGCGCTCGGAATGGGCCTTGAACGTCAGCCCATTGGCGAGCGTGAAGTCCGAAAAATCTTCCGGACAGCGCATGTGCATCTGCGAGTCATTGTGATGCAGCTGCCAGGGATGCATGCACATCCCCTGATGGATTTCTATCGAGCTGTGGCAGACGCCGAGGTTGGGCCGCGTTACGACATAGAGGTTTCCGCTAATCGCGCATTCCGGCACCGAAAAGATCACAAAAAGGGTTTCGGTCCACGTATCGTCAGCCAATTCGCGTTCGTGGAACTTGTAATCAGCAGCGGTAATCATCGGCGACACTCCATCATGCAGGAGTAGGAGTATGGCGAACCGGGCCACGTCGGTGACCCGGCTGCCGGAGACATCAGAACTTGTAGCGGGCCACTATCAGGAAGGGGCGCGGCTCGCCTCGCACAAAAAAATTGAATGCAAACAGGCTTTTCCGACCCTTGCTTGCTTCAAGCCTCTCAATCTGCGGATTACGTAGCGCAGTCTCTAGATAGATCAACGGTTTTTTGCGGTCACGAGAAATGTAGCAATGCCCCGAATTAGTAGAATTTTCAATTGGATGACGGCAGTCCCTACGTTTTGTCATACCCGCTAATTTCCAGGATACAGCGCTTTCAACAGCGAAAACCGATCACACCGACCATTATATCGGTGACTTATAAATAACTGATATAATTTATAAAGAAGACTGATTTTATCCTGTACAGGAACTGTGTAGAACTTTTTTCGGTTTGCCTCGAATGTCGGCGACTTGCTCATGCAAGACAACATCGGCCGGTCTCTGGCTGCCGCTGGATGAAATACGGGGGTCACGTCAGTCACAGCTGATGCCAGACCTTGCGGGTGCCATAGAGACCGAAGCTGGCATCATGGACCCGCCTGATCTG
>JANMCD010000159.1:0-4184 GCA_031360905.1 Novosphingobium sp. | reverse complement strand
ACCCCGTCAATCGACGCCGGTATCGCGGAGAGCTGCACCAGCGCAATTGTCAGCCCCGCCGTCACCATTTGCAGTTGCGGCACAATCTCGTCGCCGAAGGGCACGAGGAACAGCAGATATCCGAGCGGAAACGCGAGCGCGGCGCCAACGCGCGGCCCCACAATTGCGATAACTGCGGCGATCAGCAGCGCGACCGCCCCAAATTGCCGGACCAGCGCCACGCCGGACATTGCGCCCAGCAGCCAGATCAGAAAAGCCGCGCCGAACAGCACCGCCCCGGGCCACCAGGCAGCAGGTGTCAATCTGGCCAGAGCGTCAGCCCGTTGCAGGACGAGCCAAACAACGATCGCCGGGATCAGCAGAATATGATTATAGGTCGAGCTGTTCCACCACTGCTGCGCCATGGCCTCCCAGTCGGCGCGGAACAGGTCAGCCAGCACCAACCCGGCAATCGCCAGATGCAGCAGCGGCGCTCGCCACTGCCGAGGCAAATGCCATCCTGGGCTCAAGCGCTGCGGTAAAGCTGCGGTCACGTCATGCGGCATCGAGCGCGGCGCGGCCGGTCCAGCCAACGATCTCGAACAGCGGGGCGAGAGCCTCTTGCCAGCTGGAATTTTCGACCACAAAGCGCCGCGCCGCCAGACCCTTGATCCGCGCCCGGCGGCCATCGGTAAGCAGATCGATAGCCGCTTGGGCCAGCGCCTCATCGCTGTCGGCAATCGCGAAATGCTGGCCGTTGACTCCGTCGATTCCAGTGGCGGCGCCGCTCGTGAGGACGACTGGCTTGCCCATCGACATCGCCTCGAGCACCTTGTTCTGCACTCCGCGCGCGACATCCAGTGGAACCATCGCCAGGTCGGCCGCCTTCAACCACGGCCGGATGTCTTCGACCCTGCCCCAAACGTGACAGCCATTGACGCCATGCCGTTCCACCAGCGCGTCAGCGGGCCGGCGGCCGACAATGTGGAAGCTCGCAGCAGGAATGCGGTCCCGAATCAGCGGCAGGATGCGGTCGGCGACGCGGATCGCAGCTTCGATATTGGGCAGATAGTCCATCTGGCCGGTGAAAATCAGCCGGCCGGGCGCGAAATCCATCAACTGCGGTTCAGCATCGACCATCACCGGGTCGAACAAAGCGCTATCGATGCCATTGCCCAGCACCCGGATATCCGCCTTCTGGCGCTCCTCGGGCGAGAGCCGTGCGGCAAAAAGCTCGGCCTCGGCCTGCGAAATCAACAGGCTGATTTCGGCCCTGCCCGCTAGTCGCGCCTCTACGGCCCGCAGCAGTGCTGCCTCCCGCGCATAAACCCAACGCTTTACCCCGCGCAGCTTGGCTGCATAAGCTTGGAACTTGGCCGAATCGACATCGACGAAATCGGCGACGACGCGGCCGGCGAAGTCGTCCGGGATATATTGGCCCATCTGGCCCGAAAATATGTAGATGGTCGAAATCGGATGTTTCGCCAGAACCTCTTCGACATAGGCTGCCAGCGCCGGATCCTGGAACGCCGGCAGGCACACCGGCTCGCGCGAAGCGAGCGCCTGCAACCCTGCAAAAACCAGTGGCTTGGTTCGGCGGACCAACCGGTAGCTACGCGCAAGCGTTGCCAGCTCGACTTCCTCGGCCATATCGGAATCGTCATCGGCGAAGGTGCCGACATGCACCGGCGCGATCCGGGCGAGGCGCTTCAGAATATGGTGCGACCTGATCTTGTCGCCGCGATTGGGTGGAAACGGGATGCGGTGCGACAGAAACAGGATCTCGCGCATCACCCCAGCCCTCGCGCAATTGCAGGCCCGAGCAGATTGGTCAGCGCCAGGGGCAAACGCCGCCATACTGCGATCTGCAGGGCGTGGCCGGCGCTGGCGGGATCGGCATCGCGGGGCGCGGCGCCCGGTGCGGTCCAGCTTGCGTAGTTCAGCGGCTCGGGCACAAAGCCCCAGTTACGCTTGAAGGCATAAGCGCCGCTGCCGGTTTTCGAACGGCCGAAATCGAAATTCGTGCAGCCGCGCCGGCGGGCATGGCGCATCAGTTCGAAATACATGGCGTCATTGGCGCGAAGCCGCCGCGCCGCGCTGGTGCCGCCGCCCCAATAGGGCATCACCGCGCCGCAGTGGTAGAGCGAGAGCACGCTGGCGACCGGCTGGTCGCGATGACGGACAGTCAGAATGTCGGCATCTGCGCCAAAGCGGTTCAGCACCGCAGCGAACAGTGCGCGGGGAAACACCGGCGTGCCGAGATTTCGGACGCTTTCGGCATAGACCGCATAATGGGCCTCGCGGTCGCCCTCTGACCGGCCGATCTCGATATCGAACGCCTGATCGAGCCCCTTGCGTACTTCGGCGCGCTGTTTGCGAGGGATGGCTAAAAGCTGGGCCTCGTCGTCACCGGCCAGCGGCGCGATGAAGCTGCAATGCGACTGGGTCCGGATCGACCAGCCAGGACGTCCTTCCGGCAGCGCCCCGCCGCGCAACTCGATCGTCGGACAAGACTGGCGCTGCGCCATTTCCTCCGCTCCGGCAAACAGCACGGAGGGATCGGAACCCTCACCAGCCAAAACGCCGCCGCCGACGGCAAATCCGCTGGAGGCGAGTAATCTGCCAAAGATCGGCGAATGCACTTCGGTCAGCGGCAAAAACGCGGCAATCTCGCCATCCCGCTCGCTGAGCAGCGCCAGCGCCCGGTTGCCAGTGCTTTCGGCGACAGCGTGCAACCAGGCGGGCCGGTGGAACGGCGTGGCGTCAGGATGCCTCGAGACGAAGGCCTCAATACGCGCGCACTCGCCCGGGTCAGCCAGATCGGCAAAGCTTGGCGACTCGCGCGGCGGAAAGAACGGCGCGTTCATGCCGCGAGCGCTACGGCTCTTGCCGCTTCGCGCGCGGCCAGCGCATCCATGCGGCCCCAGGAGAAATCGAACACCAGCCGGCGCAACTTGTCAGCCATCCCGGCAAGATTGCTGTAATGCCGCAACCTGGACTTGATCGACGCGGACACGCGCGGCTGGTCGGGATCGATCTCCCAGGGATGGAAATAGAAAATTGCCGGACGGCCCTCGCGGCGATTGACCTGGCGGATCGCCCAGCGCGAAAAGGCATAGGGCAGCACCCGAAAAAATCCGCCTCCCCCCGCCGCCAGCCGGCGGCCGGCGAACATCGCGGTGGTCACCGGAATTTCGAGCAGCTGCGACCTGGCCAGCGGCCTGAAAGCGAAACGCGGGGCCTCGGGCCAGCCATAGTGGTCATGCGCGACCGGCGCGACGCTGGAGCTGTAGGCGAAACCCTGCTCGGCCAGCACCATATGGGCCCATGGCGTGCGATGATCGATAGAGAAGCTTGGGGCGCGGTAGCCGGTCACGCCAACGCCGGTCGCATCTTCGATTGCCGTCCGGCTCTTTTCAACGTCTTCGGCGAAAGTCTTGCGATCCATCCGGAACACCCGGGCGTGGTCCCAGCCATGGCTCGCCACTTCGTGCCCGGCCGCGGAGATGCGACGCAGCAGGGCCGGGTGGCGCTGCGCGACCCAGCCGAGGGTGAAGAAGGTCGCCTGCACATCGGCAGCGGCAAACATGTCGAGTATCGCCGCGCAATTGCTCTCGACCCGGTCGGCCAGACCGTCCCAATCGCCGCGCTCGATCACATTCTCGAACGCGCCAACCTGGAACCAATCCTCGACGTCGACAGAGAGCCCGTTGATTGGCTGGACAAGGTTCACAATGCGATCTTTCCCAGTGGCATCAGGCGACTGCGCGGGGGCCCGCATCGGCCTCGATCCATTCGATCAGCATCGTCAGCGTATGCCGGATCGTGCGGTCCTGCTCGATCAGCCGCCCCTCCAGCAGATCGATGCGCTCGTGCAGTTGAGCCTCACTTTGCGCTTCGTGCATGACTTTCGGCGCGATGTACGTCTCTGCGGCACTCGCCAGCTTGGAGACGGCCTGCTGAAGTTCGGCAATCTGTGCGTCGCGCTCGGCCAGCGCATTTTCGATTTGCGCGAGATGGACGGTATCGGCGGGATTGGTGGGCGCTGCCAGCCCCGCCTCGGACTTCTGCTGCCGCGACGGCAGCGTGCCATCACCAGTCAGTTCGGCGAGGACCTGCGACAGCATTGCGCCATCCAGCCGATGAGCGCGATCGACCGCGCCGAGCAGCAGCAGCCGGTTGACGATCTGGTTGATCCGCCGCGG
>JANMCD010000143.1:0-7797 GCA_031360905.1 Novosphingobium sp. | reverse complement strand
ATCCGCGCGGCGTCCACTTGCTTGAGCGCCCGAGCCTTGACGATCCGGTTCAACGCCAAGGCCAGGCGGGTCTTGGTCTGGCGCTCGGCGGCGTCGGGCAGTCCGAGATCGGCGAAGACATTGCCGCTGCCGCGTTCGATCTTCGTCTCGGTCATATCGCCTTTGTCCTTGCCTGATAGTCCGCTTGAGCCAATTTCAGCCGCGCCCTGATCGTCGCAATGTCGGTTGCCGCCGTCGCAATGCCGCGTGTTGATTTCTTCTGAAACGCATGGAGCACGTAAATCGCCTCGGCAAAGCGAACTGTGTAGACCGCGCGATAGGTGTCGCCCGTAAAATTCTCGACCAGCTCGAACACGCCGCCGCCTTCGCCCTTCCACGGCTTGGCATATGGATGCTTCCCGCCAAGTTGCGCAACGCCCAAGGCATACCCTATTGCGTCGACGACCGGACCGGGGAATGCGAGCAGATCCTTCTTCGACGAACCGATCCAATCGAGTGGAGTCTCGCTCGTCATTGCTACGATTCTTTATACCAGTTTGAGTATATTGTCAACCCTCCACCCCCAGCTGCCACAGGATGAAGGCAAACTCCTCCGCCGTTTCCCGCAGCGACTCAAACCGCCCCGACTTGCCCCCATGCCCCGCGCCCATGTTGGTCTTGAGCAGCAGTTCGCTGTCGCCCAGCTTCAGCTCGCGCAGTTTCGCCACCCATTTGGCCGGCTCCCAATAGGTCACGCGCGGATCGTTGAGGCCCGCGGTGACGAGGATCGGCGGGTAGGGCTGGGGTTTTACCTGGTCGTAGGGCGAGTAGCTGCGGATCAGGTTGAACGCCGCCTTGTCCAGAATCGGATTGCCCCATTCGGGCCACTCGCCCGGCGTCAGCGGCAGGGTTTCATCCAGCATCGTCGCCAGCACATCGACGAACGGGACATGCGCCGCCACCGCGCCCCACAGCTCGGGATCGGAATTGACCACCGCGCCCATCAGCTCGCCGCCGGCCGAGCCGCCGGAAATGCTGATGCGGCCGGTGCGGGTGAAGCCGCGCTCGATCAGGCCACGCGCGACATCGACGAAATCGGTGAAGGTATTGCAGCGCCGCTCCAGCTTGCCCGCCTTGTACCAGGCGCGGCCGAGATCGTCGCCGCCGCGAATATGGGCGATGGCATAGGCGAAGCCGCGGTCGACCAGGCTGAGCCGCGCGGTGGAGAAGCCCGGCGGGATGGCGATGCCATAGGCGCCGTAGCCGTAGAGGTGGAGCGGGCCGCCGGGCGCCCGGTCCTTGCGCATGACCAGGCTCACCGGGATCATGGTGCCGTCTCGGGCGGTAATTTCCAGGCGCTGGGTGGTGTAGAGCGAAGCGTCGTAGCCCGAGGGGATTTCCTGGACTTTGAGCACTTCCAGCCGGCCCCCGTCACCATTTTTGGCAGCGAGGTGATAGTCGTAGACCGTCTCCGGGCTGACCATGCTCTCATAGGACAGCCGCAGCTTGGTCACCGCCCATTCGGGATTGTTGGCAAGCCCGGCATCGTAGCTCGCCTCGGGGAAGGCGATGGGTTCGACTCGGGCCGGGTCGTCGTAATAGCGCAGCTCGATCTGATCGAGCCCGCCGCGCCGTCCCTCGATCACGTAGAAGTCGCGGAACAGCTCGAAGCCGGTGAGGTAGAACCCGTCCGAGCCTTCGATCAGCGTGGTCCACTCGCCGGGCTGCTCGAGCGGTGCGGTGGCCAGGCGGAAGTTTTCGTGGGTGTCGTTGGCGTGGATGAACAGCGTGCCGCCGCGCTCGTCGACATCGTATTCGACACCCTTCTCGCGCGCCTTCACCAGCACCGGCGTGGCCAGCGGATCGGCAGCGGGGATCAACCGCACTTCGCTGGTTTCGTGATCGCTGGCGCCGATGATCAGCCATTGCTCGTTGGCCGACAGCGAGGAGCCGACGCGGAAACCTTCGTCGTCCTCATGGTAAAGCTCAATGTCGCTTGAGGTTGGTTGCCCGAGCCAGTGCAGCCGGGCATTGTCGGTCCGCCACTGCCCGTTGGCGAGGCTGTAGACCAGAGCGCTGTCGCCCGCGACCCAGACCAGCGCGGACAGCGTGCCGGGGATTTCGTCCGGCAGCAGTTCGCCGGTCGCCAGATCCTTCACCCGGGCGGTGAAGCGTTCCGAACCGTTGTCGTCGATGGCATAGGCGAGCAGCCGGCCGTTGTTGCTCACCGACAACGCCCCGAGCCGGAAATAGTCCTTGCCCGCAGCCAGCGCGACCTCATCGAGGATCAGCTCGTCCGGTCCACCTGCGACGGGTTTGCGCCACCACTTCTTGTATTCGGCCCCGTCCTCGAACTCGATCCAGTAGAGATAATCGCCGTCTTTCTGCGGCACCGATGTGTCGGCCTCCTTGATCCGGCCGCGCATCTCCTGGAACAGCGTTTCCACCAGCGGAAGCTGCGGCGCCATGCGGGCTTCGAACCAGGCGTTTTCGGCCTCGAGATGGGCGAGGATTTCCTTGTCCCTGACCTCGGGATAGCCAGGATCGCGCAGCCATGCGTAATCGTCGGTGACGGTGACGCCGTGGTGAGTGACCGTAGAAGGCTTTTTCGCGGCGATGGGGGGTGTGGTAAGTGACATCGACCGGCTCTATGTTGTGCAGGACCCCCCCGCAACCCGGACCTGCATCCCATGCTGATGAAAACCCACCAAGCCCGTCTCGCAGCGCTGCGCAAGGAGCTGAAGGCCTGCGGCCTCGACGGCTTCGTCGTGCCGATTTCCGACGAGCACATGAGCGAATATGTCGGCGGCTATGCGCAGCGGCTCGCCTGGCTCACCGGCTTCGGCGGGTCGGCGGGGACGGCGGTGGTACTGGGCGATGCGGCGGCAATGTTCGTCGACGGGCGCTACACGTTGCAGGTGCGCGACCAGGTTGATGGGCAGCTCTACAGCTATGAGAGCGTGCCGCAGACCAGCGTCGCCAAATGGCTGGGTGAACACGCCGCGCCGGGCGCGAGGATCGGGTACGATCCCTGGCTGCATGGCAAGGGCTGGGCCGTCGCCGCCGGCAAGGCACTGGCGGGAAACCAGGCTGAACTGGTCGCGGTCGAGTCCAATCCGATCGACGCCATCTGGGCCGATCGCCCCGCTCCCTCGCTCGCCCCCGCGCTGGTCCATGAAGAGTGCTTCGCCGGCCGGTCGAGCAAGGCCAAGCGCGCCGCCCTTTCGGAATGGCTGGCGGAGAACAAGCTCGATGCGGCGGTGATATCGGCGCTCGATTCGGTGGCGTGGCTGCTCAACATCCGCGGGTCCGACGTCGAGCGCACCCCAGTGACGCTGTCCTTCGTCATTGCCCATGCCGACGGCACGGCCGATCTGTTCATCGATCGGGAAAAACTGACGCCGGCGCTCACCGCCCATCTCGGCAACGCCGTAAGCACCGCCCCGCGCGACGCGTTTGTGCCCGCGCTAACCGCACTCAAGGGCAAAAAAGTCGCGGTCGATCCGGAGCGCTCGGTCCAGGCGATCTTCTCGGCGCTCGAAGCGGCCGGTGCGGAAGTGACCGAGCAGCGCGATCCCACCGTACTGCCCAAGGCGCAGAAGAACCCGGTCGAACAGGCGGGCCACCGCGCCGCCCAGGCCTGCGACGGGGCGGCGATGGTGCGGTTTCTGCATTGGCTGTCGGTCGAAGCGCCGAGGGGCGCTGTCGATGAGATTGCCGCTCAGGAAAAACTCCACCAGTTCCGCCGTGAGACCGGGAGTCTGCGCGACCTGTCGTTCGACACAATCTCGGGCAGCGGGCCAAATGGCGCGGTGGTTCACTACCGGGTGAGCGAGGAGACCAACCGCAAGCTGGAGCCGGGCAGTGTCTATCTGGTCGATTCCGGCGGGCAATATCCTGGCGGCACCACCGATATTACCCGCACGCTGTGGATCGGGCGGCTTGAGCAACAGAGCGGGGAACCGCCCGCTGAAGTGAAGGACCGCTTCACTCGCGTGCTCAAAGGCCATATCGCACTTGCCCGCGCCGCCTTTCCCAAGGGTACTCTCGGCAGCCAGCTCGATGTGTTGGCCCGGCAGTTCCTGTGGAGCGCGGGAGTCGATTATGCCCACGGCACCGGCCACGGCGTCGGCAGCTTCCTGTCGGTGCATGAGGGCCCGCAGCGCATCGCCAAAAGCTCCGGCGCTCAAAGTGGCACCGAACAGGAGCTGCTGCCCGGCATGATCCTGTCCGACGAGCCCGGCTACTACAAGTCCGGCGGCTACGGCATCCGGATCGAGAACCTGCTGCTGGTCGAGGAGCGCCGGATCGACGGGTCGGAGGGCGATTTCCTCGGCTTTGAAATGCTCACCTTCGCACCCATCGAACGCGCGCTGCTCGAGCGCTCCCTGTTGAGCGATGACGACCTGGGTTGGTGGAATGATTATCACGCCCGGGTGCTGGAGATTGTCGGTCCGCAGGTCGATGGTGCGGTGCTCGAATGGCTGAGGGATCAGTGCGCCCTGTTGTAAAGAGTGCGGCATCTCTTCGGTGCCCGCGCTCTGGCCACTCCATACCGCGCCGTGGTCCACCGGCTCCACCCCGCGACAATTGGCGACAAAAACGGTACTTGCTGGCATAAATCCGCGACAACCAGCCTTTAGAAGCGATGTCGGAATCCGGGTCGCCCCTGACCGGAGAATTGCGATGAAGAAAAGCGCAGACCAATGCAAGGCCGGATGCGGGGCGGTGGCGGCACGGACCGGCCGGACGAAACCGCACTGCCCCCGTCCGCTGCTCCAGACCATTGATCCCGCAATGAAACGCTGTCATTCCGGCGCGCGTACATGAAAGAGCCCGAACAGCCTCTGCTGCTGGTCGTCGATGACGAAGCCTCTCTCCGCGAGCCCTTGGCCGAATATCTCTTGCGCCAGGGGTTTAGGGTTGTCGAGGCTGGCAGCGCCGCGCAGGCGCGTGTCCGCCTGCGCGACGAGACGCCCGACCTGGTTTTGCTCGACATCATGATGCCCGGGGAAGACGGATTGGCGCTGTGCCGGCATCTGGTCGAATCGCGCGCACTCCCGGTGATTTTCCTAACGGCGCGCGGGGAAGCGACCGACCGAATCGTCGGGCTCGAAATCGGTGCCGACGACTATGTCGTCAAACCCTTCGATCCGCGTGAACTGGTCGCCAGGATCCGCAGCGTGCTGCGCCGCGCGGGCCGGGGCGGGCAGCGGCAAGTCGAGAACGAGGCATTCGAATTCGAGGGCTGGCGGCTTGATCCGCTCAAGCGGCGGTTAACCGACCGGGAAGGCGCGGTAGTCGCGATTTCCTCGGCCGAATTCCGGCTGCTGATGGCCTTTCTCGAACATCCCCGGCAGGTGCTCGACCGTGACCGGCTGCTCGACATGGTCCAGGGCCGCGAAGCGCATCTGTTCGATCGTGCCGTGGACAATCAGATCAGCCGCCTGCGCCGAAAGATGGAGGAAGACAGCCGCACTCCGCTGCTGATCCAGACTGTGTGGGGCGGCGGCTACATGCTCGCGGCTGACGTGCGCCGGATCCCGGTGGACGCCGTGAGCGGAGACGTGTGACGGGGCGGTTCGGGCCCCGAAGCCTAAAGGGCCAGATGCTGCTGGCCGTGGCGCTGGCGCTGCTGCTTGCCCAAGGCGTCAGCGCACTACTGCTCTACCGCGCTCAAGCGGAACGGCGCGAGGCCATGCAGATCAGCGCGGCGGCGTTCCGCCTGCTGCGGGCCAGCCGCACCGGCGAGATCGACCGTCCGCCTTGGGGACTGGCTGGTTCGCGCGGGCGCGGATTTCGGATCGAACGAGGCACCAGTTCGCCGCTCCAGCTCGGCGAGACGCGTGATGCCGCCGGCGAGGCAAGCCTGCGCCAGATGCTTGTCGACCAGGATGTCGACGTCAGCGAAATTATGGTCATCCGCCGGCCGGTGGATCACGATCCCTTGGCTTTGGGGCGTATTGCCGAGCGCAGCGACAGGTTTGGCCGGCAGTATGGGCCGGCGCCGGATCGGCTGCTTGTGGCCGCAATTCACCTGCCGGAAGGCGAATGGCTGGTCGCGCGTGTATTCGTTCCGCCGGGCGAGCCGATGCTGATAGCCTCGCTAATCGGGCAGACGCTGCTGATTTATGCGGTCCTGGTCGGGGCGATCGCGCTGATGCTGCGCCGCATCACCCGTCCGCTGGCGACACTTACGGGCCGGCTCGAGCGCTTTGCTGATACCCGAGATGCGGGCGGACAGCTTGCCCCCGAGGGGCCGGACGACATCCGCCGGCTGATCATTGCCCATAATGCAATGGAAGGGCGGATTGCCGCTCTGCTCGACGAGAAGGACGTGATGCTCGGCGCAATCGGCCATGACCTCAAGACGCCCCTCGCCGCGCTTAGGGTCCGCATCGAGAATGTCGACGACGAGCGCGAACGATCACGCATGGCGGCAACGATCACGGACATCACCCAGTCGCTCGACGACATTCTTTCCCTTGCCCGCGCGGGCCACGCGCGCGAGGCGCGGGAAATGACCGAGCTTTCCGCGCTGGTCGCGTCGCTGGTCGAGGAATATGAGGATATGGACGAGCCGGTGACGCTGGAGACCTGCGGCCGTATCGTTCTGCCGCTGCGCGCGACCTGGCTGCGCCGGGCGATCCGCAATCTGATCGACAACGCGCTGCGCTACGGCCACTCAGCGCGGGTTTCGCTGGGGCGCGAAGGCCCGTCGGCGGTCATCCGCATCGACGATAACGGACCGGGCATCGCCGAGCATGACATGGCCCGCATGTTCGAACCTTTCACCCGCGGCGATCCTTCGCGCAACATCGGCACCGGCGGGGCGGGGCTGGGCCTGGCCCTCGCTCGCGCGATTGCCGAGCAGCACGGTGGCACGCTGGTACTGACCAACCGGCGCGCGGCTGACGGAGGAACCGCAGGACTGACCGCGATTTTGCGCCTGCCACTGGGCTGAGCGAGAATCCCCGACATCGCGGTAATGACCTGCGCTGGCCCTCGACGCTGTGGGTCGTGCGCCACGGCCAGAGCGCGGGAAATGTCGCGCGCGACAAGGCTGCGGCTGAAGGTCTGCCCGCGAACTGCTTGCCCGAATGCCCGGCGTGATGCGGCGCTGAGTTGTTGAACACCATCGAGCGGTTCTGCCCCAGCCATGCCGGTTTCAGTCAAACCGGCGCATCGCCCGCGCGGCTCGCCGCATAGCGCGAGTTGGGCAAGGATGCGAAGGAACCGTTGCCACGCTGCTAGGTTCATGCGTCGTCTCTTGCGCGATGTCGAAAATTTGCCAAAGCCGGTGATTGGATCGCGCGACGGTCTGAACAGCACTTGAAAGGGTCAATCATGCTTATGAAACTGGGAATCGTCGCCGCCGTTGGCTACGGCATATATCGTTATGCGAAGACCAATCCGGATATGGCAAAGGCATATTTGGGGCGCGGGTCGGGCACCGGCAGAGTAGGTTCTGATGATTATGCCAGTCCCTATTCGCCTCGCGATGACCTTACTGGCGTCCCGGGCATCGGGCATTCAGGCATAGCCGCACAGGCCAACCGCACTCCGCACCTAAGTTAGCCGCAATAAATTCAGTGTCATGTCATAGCGCGATCACAGAACGGGATGCGATTGGATCAATCGCATCCCGTTCCAATATCCCGCTCTGACCTACCGGTGTCAGCAAAATCGCCAAATTCAGTGTTTCGTCTTACCAGGACTGTCGCTCTGGCGGCGATCAGCTTCGCCCTTTTCAATCCTCAGTATCAACGCTGGATCGGGCTCAAAAACAACTGGTTCGGCAGTCTCTTCGCTGGCTTC
>JANMCD010000098.1:0-1714 GCA_031360905.1 Novosphingobium sp. | reverse complement strand
AGTGAGCTTGGCGATCATGCTTTGTTCTATGGCAGGGAACGGCGCAGCGCGCTAGCCCCGCCAGATATGCGCATGCGCAATCGCCACCGCCAGCGCGTCGGCCGCATCCGCACCCGCCAGTTTGACCCCCGGCAACAGCACCTTGAGCATCGCCTGCACCTGAGCTTTCTCTGCCCCGCCGCTGCCGACAATCGCCTTCTTGACCAGCCTAGTGGCATATTCGCTGACCGGCATTCCGGTTCGCGCCAGCGCCAGCAGGCAGACTCCGCGCGCCTGGCCGAGTTTCAGGGTCGATTGCGGATTGGCGTTGACGAACACCTCCTCCACCGCGCCGCTATCGGGGCGGTGGCGCAGAATGACGTCGGTCAGTTCGCGGTCGATCGTTACCAGCCGCTCGGCAAGCGGTTGCGCCGGATCGGTGCGGACCTGGCCGTTGGCGATGTGCGAGAGGCGGTTGCCTGATTTGGCGATCACGCCCCAGCCGGTGGTGCCAAGGCCGGGATCGAGACCGATAATGATCATGGGCTAGATCCTCCCCGGAACGGGGAGGTGGCACCTTGAAGAGGTGACGGAGGGGTCCCGCCACACCACAAGACCTGTGCTGGCGGTGAGGTGGGACCCCTCCGTCGCTGCGCGCCACCTCCCCGTACCGGGGAGGATTTTCAACCCAGCTTCTCCATCACCGCGTCGGAAACGTCGTAATTTCCCCAAACCGTCTGCACATCGTCATCATCATCCAGCACATCGATCAGCTTGAACAGGGTCGCAGCCTCACCCTCGCCGACATCGACCTTGAGACTGGGCTTCCACGCCAGTTTGACTGCTTCGGCCTCGCCCAGCGCGGGCTCCAGCGCGCGGGCGACTTCGTGCAGGCTTTCAATGCTGGTCCAGAGCGCGTGGCCATCGGCGTCGCTCTCGACATCCTGCGCCCCGGCGTCGATCGCGGCATCGAGCACCTTTTCCTCGTCGCCCGCGCTGGCCGGATATTCGATCAGTCCCAGCCGCTCGAAACCATGGCTGACTGCGCCCGAGGCGCCGAGATTGCCGCCGTTCTTGGCGAAGGCGGTGCGGACATTGGTGGCGGTGCGGTTGCGGTTGTCGGTCAGCGCCTCGACGATCAGCGCGACGCCGCCCGGGCCATAGCCCTCATAGCGCACTTCCTCATAGTTCTCGGCGTCGCCCTTCACCGCCTTGTCGATCGCCCGCTGGATATTGTCCTTGGGCATCGACTGCGCCTTGGCGGCATTGACCGCGGCGCGCAGCCGCGGGTTCATGTCCGGATCGGGCATGCCCATCTTGGCCGCGACCGTGATTTCACGGGCAAGCTTGGAAAACTGCGCCGAGCGCTTCTTATCCTGCGCACCTTTGCGGTGCATGATGTTCTTGTATTTGGAATGGCCTGCCATGGCTCGTTTCGTCAGCTAGGGTTCGGGACTGCGCGGGCACCTAGCCGAGAGTTGGCCTTGGGGCAATCAGCCCAGACCCAGCGCCGCCTTGTAAGTGTCCAGCAGCATTTCCATTTCGCTGCGGTCGTCGGCGTTCATCTTCCGCAAACGGACGATCTGGCGCATGATCTTGGCGTCATAACCCACCGCCTTGGCCTCGGCGTAGGTGTCGCGGATATCGTCGGCGATGCCCTTCTTTTCTTCCTCAAGGCGTTCGACGCGCTCGATCAAAAGGCGCAGGCGGTCGTCGGTGGCTTCGGCCATCGGGG
>JANMCD010000096.1:0-3170 GCA_031360905.1 Novosphingobium sp. | reverse complement strand
ATAATCAAAGGTCAATACCAGCTCAAGCCGCCCCTGCCGTTTGCGCCAGGTTTCGAGGTCGCCGGCGAGATCATTGAGGTCGGGGAAGACGCAGACCAGTGGCGCGTCGGCGATAAGGTGATGGGGCTGACCAGTTCAGGCTACGGAGCCTTCGCGGACGAGGCGACGGTGCAGCGGCATGCGCTTGTGCGCGTGCCGGAAGGCTTCGACTTATCGAAGGCCATGGCCCTTCTGACTGCCTATGGCACCAGCTATCACGCGCTAGTTCAAAGAGGAGCACTGCGGCCGGGCGAGCAGTTGGTGGTGCTCGGTGCTTCCGGCAGCGTTGGGCTCGCGGCCGTCGAGATCGGCAAAGCATTGGGCGCGCGCGTGATCGCGGTAGGCCGATCGCAGGAGCGGCTGAAACTTGCAGCGGCGAAGGGCGCTGATGTGTTGCTATCTTACGAAGACACGGCATTCAAGCAAGACATTCTAGGTGCCACGAATGGCAAGGGAGCGGACGTTTGCGTGGACATGCTGGGCGGCAAAGCGTTCGATATCATGTCGCGTGCGATGAACTGGAACGGTCGATTGCTGGTCGTTGGGTTCACCAGCGGAACTATCCCCGTGCTCCCTGCCAATCTCGTCCTGCTCAAGGGATATCAGCTAGTAGGCGTCTGGTGGTCCGAATTTATCAAACGAACGCCTGAGATCAACCAAGCAAATTTTGAAGAGCTCTTTCGCCTGTATGCTGAGGGGAGGATTGATCCTCATATCGGCGGCCAATTTCCGCTCAGTGGGGTGCCAGAGGCGCTGGCTCGGCTGCTTGATCGAGGCACCACGGGCAAACTCATCATAAATCTCGACGATTCTTGCGACTGAAAGCTGGTGCCGGCCGATACCTGACCGGGCCGGACTGGCCGATGATCCGGCGAGATTAAGCGCAAGGGCGTGATGTTGACGCGCTGTCGCAGGATTAGCGCGCCGCGAGGCCTGACGGGTCATTGCACCTCAGCTATTGTTCAACCCACGCCATGCCAGCGCACCGCCATCGACGGCGTAGACGGAACCGGTGATGAAAGAAGAATCCTCCGAAGCCAGAAAGCAGGCAAGTTTTGCCACTTCCTCTGACTTGCCCAGGCGCGGGATAAGGTGGCTGCCGCAAAGCAGATCCATGGTCGCCTTCTTGTCTTCGGCGACTTCCAGATATTTCTGCATCATCGGCGTGTCGATCGAGCCGGGACAATAGCAGTTACAGCGGATGTTGTATTTGGAGAGATCGACCGCCGTGGCCTTGGTAAGCATGATAACGCCGCCCTTGGCCGTGCAATATGCGCCTGATTTCGGGAACGCGACGAGCCCGCCTGTCGAAGCGACATTGATGATGGATGCGCCGCGGGTGCTGTTCTTGAGATATGGCGTCGCGTGCTTGGTGCCGAGCCAAAGCGCGCGCAGGTTCACCTCATAGACGGTATTCCATATCTCTTCCGACATCTCGTCAATCGACGTTTCGGTCGTAAGGTCAGTCTCATGAACGGCGGCATTGTTATGCAGAACGTCGATGCCCCCGAAATGGGCAGCCGTCTTGTCCATCAGCGCCTTGATCGCGTCGCTGTTGCGGACGTCACATTGAACGACGATAGCCTCATCGCCTTCTCCGGCTATGAGTGCCGCCGTCTCGTCCGCGCGTTCGGCGTTGATGTCGGACACGACGACGCGCCCACCCTGGCGGGCCATCTCGACGGCGCTGGCGCGCCCCATCCCGCTGCCTGCACCCGTGATGACGCAGACCTTACCGTCCAACCGGTTTCCCATTTCGATCCTTTCGCGACTATCTGGCGTTCTTGACCGGCCAGACGAGCGGCACACTCGCAACATTGGCGACCATGCCGGTGCTGTAGCCGATGGGCTCACCCGGCTTGAGGCTAAACTCAGGTATACGCTTGAGCCATTCCTCGAGCGTGGTCACCAGTTCAAGACGCGCGAACAGCGCACCGGCACAGCGATGGGCACCGCTGCCGAATGTGAGGTGGGGTGCGCCCCTGCGCGTGAAGTCTACGACCCAGGGATCGGGGTAAACAGTCTCGTCTAGTCCGGCGAGCGCGGTCGGCAGCAGGACCATTTCGCCGTGCTTGAGCTGCACGCCGTCATATTCCTGATCCTTGGCGATCATGCGGCCTTCCGAGATCACCGGGAAACGGCGGAACAGTTCCTCCGCGCCCTGCCCGATCTTCTTTGGATCCGAGCGCAGTTCTGCGACTTTATCGGGATTGCGCGCCAGATAGATCATGGTGAAGTTGAGGAACGCCACCACGGTATCGAGGCCTGCCAGCAGCAGCAGGCCGACCAGGCCCAAGGCATGCTCATGCGTGATGGGTTCGCCGTTGATATCAAGATTGACCATCAGCGAGACAAGGTCGTCGCTCTTGCTTCCCCTCCGGCCCCTGATGATGGGATCCACGTACTCGAAGAAGCCCTTGTTGCCTTGTTCGAGAACTGCCGCGCGTTCGGCGGGGGTATCGCCGTCAGGCCTGGTCATCAGATGGGCGAAATGGGTCAGCTTTGGCACATCCGAAAGCGGAAGGTCCGCAAGCGCCATGAAGATCAGAACGGGGAATTGCTCAGCATAATCCTTGGCAAAGTCGCAGCTGCCCTTGTCGATGAAGCTGTCGATCAACTGTGTCGAGAAGATGCGCGCCTTCTCGTCGAACCGACGGACCATTGAGGTGCCAAGTGCCCCTGCCAGCCCCTTGCGGTAAGGCGTATGCTCGGGCGGATCCATGCGCGTAGGGACCATCTCGTATTTCTCGCCGGCCTCCTTCGGCATGAAGATGACTTCGCTCGAGAAGCGGGATGGATCGGTATAAATCTCGTTGATGGTCCGGAAGTTGGTGGCAATCCAGTGTCCGCCATTATGCGGTGTCCAGACCAGATCGGGCATGTTGGGCGTTTTCATGCGCACCCATGCTTCGTGATAGCCTTCCTCGATCCCTTCGAGTGCATACATATCGACATCGACGACCCGGTCCCGGGGGACATTGGGCGGAATGGTAATGCCATCCAGAGTGGTAGGTGCCTGCACAGTTGCCATCATCTCTCTCCTCAATTCGTCAATTTGCGAACCGGCCGGTGGTCAGATCGCTACAGTGCTTTCGAGTCCGACCTTGGCCCCGCCGGGCAAGCTGATGCGC
>JANMCD010000092.1:0-6865 GCA_031360905.1 Novosphingobium sp. | reverse complement strand
GTTTCGCCCCACAGCGCCTCGGCCATGGCGTCGAGCTCGGTAAAGTCGGCGGACTTGCCCAGCGGATCGTGGCGGTTGAGCGACAGCCGCCGGCGCATCGGATCGAGCAGCCGCCGGCGCAGCGCGCGCTGCAGCAGGCGCAGCCGCATCAGGGCATCATCCAGCGCGACCTCGGGCGCTTTCAGCCGCCGCGCCGACCAGCTCGCCTCGACCTGGCCGACCCGTTCGATAACCAGGGCATTGTAATCGCGGTGCGGGCCGCGGTGCAGCGGCAGGCCGATCCGCACGGCCGCGACGTCGCTGGCCGGCAGCAGCAGGCCGTTGGTGCGAAAATCGTCGAAGCCGACGCGCTCGCGGCCGACGGATTCAAACAGCGCGCCGAAGCAGCGCCGGCCGAGCAGCTGGCGGGGCAGGAGGTGGTGCCGCTGCAAGCCGGGATCGTAATCCGGGGCGGTGCGCCGGTTGATCGCGCGGAAACTCAGCCGGTCGCGCGGCGCGACAGAGCGCGGGCTCATGCTGCGCGCCAAAGCCTGACGAACCGGCCGCCGGACGCCGGCTCGGCGAGCAAGGCTTCACCGCTGGGCCCGGTCAGCGCTTCGCGCCCCCGGATGGGGCCGTGGCGCACGAGGTGATCGATCATGCGCACCGCCAGTTTGACGGTTTCCGCCGCCGCCTCTCCGGGCCGTGGCTCGACCCGCAGTTCGTGACCGACAAAGAACGCCAGCCCCTGGCTCTCGACGCCGCCATCCGGCTTGCGCTCGACCCCGCACATTCCCAGTGCGGGAAAGACGCCGCCGCCGCGCCAGGCGGCGATAATCCGGGCGAAGTAATCAGGGTCCATCCAGCTGGCGGCCGGTTGCCAGCACACGGCCCTGGGGCGCAGCTTCAAAGCCAGCTCGCTGGTCACCGCCGCCATCGCCTTGACGACCGGGACCATGGCGCCGCCGCCGCCAATATGCGGGCCGGGGACGAGCGTGATCGCCTCCAACTGAAGATCGGCTTCGAGGCGCGGCAGGCCGAAGGAGTGGCTGGCGGGCGGAACCGGGCAGGCTTCACCCTCCGCCAGGCCGTGAAGATCGAAGGTCAAGCCGCTGGCGAGAAGTTCAAGCCACCCTTCCTGAGCGCCGCGCCGGCTACTGATCCGGGCGACCGCTCCACCCGCGCCGTGCGTTGCCGCGCCGGCTACGGGCAGCGCAGAAAACAAGTGCTCGACATCTGCTGCGGATGGACGTGTCCCAGCCGCAAACAGCAGGGACAGGCCGGCCACTTCCGGCAGAGCTTCCCCATGTGTTTCCCTGACGACCAGAACGACCCCCGTCAAACTGCAATGCCATCCTCTGGCATCATTGTTAGGTGTACGTCGAGTCCCCGCGGCGCAACTTGCTCCCGAATGGAGCAGACTCCTTAGAAAACTCCTAATCGCAAACCTTCCCCAAGCAGGCCGCCAAGTTGCCGGCAAGCCGACAACTGATCGGAGTTCAGGGTTTTCAAGGCGAGGATGGCTGCCGGTGTCTGCGCCCCAAGGTTCACGATCACCGGCTCGGCCACCCGCTTGAGCCGCCAGCCGGTGACGATCCGGTCGATCTGCGCCTGCGCGCCGCGCCCGTCCGAACCCGCGGCAATCGCCGTGCCATAGGCGCGCCCTTCGATGCGGCCCAGCAGCGGGTAATAGGTCCGGTCAAAGAACTCTTTCATCGCGCCGCTCATCGATCCCAGATTTTCCGGACAGACGAACAGATAACCGCTTGCATCCAGCAGATCGTCGGCACCCGCATCAATCGCCGGAAGCAAGCGCGCGCCTTCCCCGGCTCCTTCAGCCGCCGCCTCGGCCATGGCGCGCGATGCACCCGTCCGGCTGTGCCACACGATCAGCAGCATGTGCGGGCTGCGCCCTGCCCAATCCGATGCCAGCCTAACAGCCGGAGCCGCCACCCATCATGCCTCCGAGCATACCGCCCAGCCCGCCGCGCCGCGGCTTGCATTGCTGCTGGCGCTGCTGTTGCGGGGCGTCGGCATCGTCCTGCATGCCCATGTCCATCCCCGGCATGTCCATCCAGCTGGTCGTCGAGCGGTGCCGGATGCGCGCGGTCCATTCGAGGTTCCACGGCGTCTTGGCGCTGGCCGGACGCGGCGGATAGGAAAACTCCTCGATTGGTCCGAAAGCGGTCAGCAGGCCCATGCGGAAATCGGGCGCGTCGCGGCGTACCTCGGCTGGAATGAGGCAGCTGGTCGTTGCCGGAGCCAGGATCGTACGGTCGCGCACCAGTGGCGCCACCTGGCCGGGGGAGAGCCAGTCGCCCAGCCCGCCGCCGAACTGGCGCGAGGCGCTGCTCGACCACATCACCATATCGCCCATCTGCCCGCCGGGGCCCTGTTTGCCGCCGAACAGTGTAGCGAGATAGCCGGTCGCCTCGGGTATGCCGGACCAGTTGATCCGCGTCGAACCGCTCGGCTGCGCCGTGGCCCGGACGGCAAGCGGGGCCATGAAGTCCTTGGTCAGGGTAAAAGCGATTTCCGGCGAATAATTCCCGGCGATACGGTGCGCGCCCGGCAGCGATGTATCGGGCTTGGCGTATTTGCCGTCCTCCGCCGGCCAGCGCCCGAAGCTGCGGCTGTTCTGCAGCGTTGGCCCCCAGTCGCGAATGATCGTGCTGGACCACATTCCGGGCGGCATCTGTCCGGCAGCCAGTTTGGCGAAATCGATCACCACCGGCTGACCGGCCGGCGCATGCTCGCCGCAGCCCCAATAGATCAGCATGCGGCCGCGCGGCTTTTGCGGCAGGTCGTCCACCATGCCGCGCTCCTGGCGCGGGGTCACCAGCGCAACCGATTTGCCAAGCCGCGCGCTCGGCGGCATGAAATGATCGGCCTTCGGCGCACCGCCCTCGGCCGCGCGGGATGCGCCGAGGCGCAGGTAAAGCTCGTGCTGCACATTATTGCCGCGCCCGCCGCCCATCATCATCGCCATGGGATTCATCTGACCCATCGCTCCCATGCCGGAGACCGTTCCGGCGCGCATGTCATAGCGCGCGACCGGGCCGCTCGCGGGCCGCTGCTGCGCGAGCAACGGAATTGCGGCGGCCAAGGCTGTTCCCGCGACGAGCGCCCCGGCGATTTTCCTGGATATGAGCATCGATGAATCCTCCCCCTGTTGAACCCGGACCATAGAGATAAGCCTCATACTGCGAATTGTTGTTTATCGCCAAGCCCGCAAAGCTATGCACCCGCCCGCCAATCGGCTAGCCAATCCGCATGGCGTCGCGGGCTGCTTGTATATTCGGCATCGAGGAGTCGCTCGGCGGCAAGGCCTGGCGCTGGCGCGGCGGCAATATGGATTTGTCGGGCGGCCCGGGCGGGCTGGAGGACGATATCGTCACCCAGCTGCTGCTCTCGCGCGGCGTCCCGCGCGAAGATATCGAGCGCCAGCGCGCGCCTTCCCTGCGCGCATTCCTGCCCGATCCGTCCGAATTCCGCGACATGGATGCCGGCGCCGAACGCCTCGCCCAGGCCGTGCTGACGGGGGAGACAGTAACGATTTTCGGCGACTACGATGTCGACGGCGCGACCAGTGCGGCATTGCTGATCCGGCTGCTGCGCGCGCTGGGCAACACCCCGCGCCCCTATATTCCGGACCGTCTGCTCGAAGGCTACGGCCCGTCCGCCGATGCGCTGGTGCGGATCGCCGGGGAAGGCAGCAGCCTGATCGTCACGGTCGACTGCGGCGCCATGGCGCATGAGGCGCTGGACGCGGCGCATGGCGCCGGCGCCGATGTGATTGTCGTCGATCATCACAAATGCTCGGCACAGCTTCCCCGGGCGGTCGCGCTGATCAATCCCAACCGGCTCGACGAAGGCGACATCGGCGCGGCGCACGCCCATCTGGCGGCGGTCGGCGTGGCCTTCCTGCTGGCGATCGCAACGCTGCGCACCCTGCGCCAGCGCGGCTTTTTCACCGACCGGCCAGAGCCGGATCTTTTCGGCCTGCTTGATCTGGTCGCGCTCGGCACCGTGGCGGATGTCGCCGCGCTCCACGGCCTTAACCGCGCGCTGGTGGCGCAGGGCCTTAAAATCATGGCCCGCCGCGAGAACATCGGCATGGCCGCGCTGATCGACAGCGCCAGGCTTACCCGGCCGCCGAGCTGCAGCGATCTCGGCTTCGCGCTGGGTCCGCGGATCAACGCCGGCGGGCGCGTCGGCGAAGCCAGCCTCGGCGTGCGCCTGCTGACTACCGAGGATCCCGACGAAGCCCACGATATCGCCGCGCAGCTTTCGCGCCTCAACGAAGAGCGCCGGGGGATCGAAGCGGAAGTTCAGGAGGCAGCCGAAGCGCAGATCGCCGGCCAGCACAACCGCGCCGTGCTGGTGCTCGCCGGGCGGGGCTGGCATCCGGGCGTGATCGGCATCGTTGCCGGCCGGATCAAGGAAAAGGCCGGCAGGCCGGCGCTGGTGATCGCGCTCGACGCCGATGGCGACGGCAATGGCAAGGGCTCGGCTCGCTCGATACCCGGAATTGACCTCGGTGCCGCGATCATCGCCGCGCGGGAAGCCGGGCTGCTGATCGCCGGCGGTGGCCACGCCATGGCGGCGGGGCTGACCGTCGCGCCGGGCAAAACCGAGGCGTTGGCCGACTGGCTCGATGCGCATCTCGGCGCGGCAGTGACGGCTGCCGGCGGACGCCACGCGCTCAAGCTCGACCTCGCGCTGGCGCCGCGCGGACTGACGCCAGACCTTGTCACCCTGCTTGAAAGCGCCGGCCCGTTCGGCAACGGCTGGCCCGGTCCGCGGGTCTGCGTCGGCCCGGTGCGGCTGATCAAGGCGGATGTGGTCGGCACCAGCCATGTGCGGCTCATCGTGGCCGGCGAGGATGGCGGCCGCTTCAAGGCTATCGCCTTCCGGGCCGCCGAAACCGCGCTTGGCCAATCGCTGCTTCACGGCGCCCGTGCGCGCCGGTTCTGGCTCGCCGGCCGCGCCCGGATCGACGATTGGTCCAGCCGTCTCCAGGCTGAGCTGCACATCGAGGACGCTGCCTGGGCGGACTGACCGTATCGGCCGGACATCGCGCTTGACCCTCTTGGCCGGCTTCCTTAAAGGCGCGGACCTATCCGGCGCGAGCCGATAATATCAACGCCATCGGTTCTAGCCGGCATGGCCCCTTCGTCTAGCGGTTAGGACGCGGCCCTTTCACGGCTGAAACACGGGTTCGATTCCCGTAGGGGTCACCATTGCTTCCCAGCCTCGCCCGGAATGGCTATGCTGAGTGGGCCATGTGCCGGCAATTGGTGCTCACGGCCCCTTCGTCTAGCGGTTAGGACGCGGCCCTCTCACGGCTGAAACACGGGTTCGATTCCCGTAGGGGTCACCAAGTTCACCGAAGCGGCCGGCGATTGACACCTGCCCCTCGGCAACCCAGCTTGTTCCCTGTGTGCAATCTCTACCGCATGAACCGCTCCGTCGCCGAAATCGCCAACCTGTTCGGCGCCGCGCCCGAGCAGGGAGCGAATTTTGGCGAGGAGGTCTATCCCGGCTATTCCGGACTGGTCATTGCCGAGGGCCGAGCGCGGGCGATGACCTGGGGATTCCCGCTGGCGCTGACCGGCAAACAGGGTCAGCCGCTAAAACCCAAAGCGATTAACAATACCCGCACCGACAAGCTTGGCAGCAGCTTCTGGCGACCGAGTTTCATGGCCCGCCGCTGCCTGATTCCGGTAACCGCCTATGCCGAGGCCGAGGGCGAGAAAGGCCGGATGACTCGCAGCTGGTTCGCTCTGCCGGATGATCCGGTCTTCGCCTGCGCAGGCATCTGGCGCCCTACCGCGGAGTGGGGTGCGGCCTATTCCATGGTGATGACGGATGCTTGTGTTCATCTTGGCCCGGTGCACGACCGCATGCCTGTGGTCCTGCGGCCCGATCAGCATGATGCCTGGTTGTCAGGTTCGCCGCAGGAGGCGTTCGAGATGTGCCTGCCTTACGTGGGCGCAATCGTTGCCGAGCGCACAGATCAGCCCTGGGCGGCGCGAAAATCGGGGGCGCTCATCTGATCCCGCTCAGTTGTAATTGACCGTCACGCTGTAGGTTCCCGTGTAACTCCCCGGCGCAGCATTGGCCGGCACGCGCAGCGTTCCGCCGATGGTAAAGCTGGCCGCACCCGCCACATCGAGATTGCCCGTCGCCGCCGAGGGCAACGTCGTGAATGCCAGGCTGACGCCGGCGAAAGAAACACTGCCCGCTGCGGTGAGGATCGCAAAACCGCGGTTCGGATCGCCTTCGACCAAGAAGCTATCCGCATCGCTCGACGAGCCAAGCACAAGCGCCACGCCCCCTGTCACCGATGCGCTGCCTGCCGGCGACACCACCACTGCCCCGCCGGCGCCGGCGGTGAACTTGCCGAATTTGAGCGCGGCGCCGGGTGTGTGTGTCACGACGATCGGCGCCAGCACCGTAGCGGTGGCGCTGCCCGTCCCGGTTGCCGCGGCACCGATACTGCCGGGCGCGGCCAATGCCGGACCGGGCCATGCGGCGAGCAGGCCAGCGGCCATCCAACTCCTCGCCATTGCGTTACCTCTCCCCGCACTCACCTGACGCGGGGAGCGACGAACCCGATCTACGGGCGCCTCGGAATTATGGTAATCGCGGCGATAAGTATACCTCCCGAGGTCGCGAAGCTGTTGATCGCCGGTTTTGGCGCGTGACCGTTGCGACCGTCGGCGTTTTCGCCGCTTGCCAGTTGCGGCTAGCGGCAACCATCCCGCCCGGCTAAGGCGCTCCCCGCCATGACCCGCCCCCCCTCGATTCCCTGGCCTGGCATGGGCCTTGCCGCAATCACGGCGATCGGTATGCTGCTCGCCGGCGCTTCGCTATGGCTCGC
>JANMCD010000071.1:0-1960 GCA_031360905.1 Novosphingobium sp. | reverse complement strand
GCGCGGCGGGCGCAGGTCGCCAAGGCGAAGCGCCCATCATGATTCTGCCGCCCTGCATTCGCCACGGCACCAGCGGCATCGAGGATCCCCGCATCAGGCAGGCGCTTGCCGAGGCCCGGGACCTGAGCGGAATTGCGGTCGAAGATTATCTCGTTTCACTGGTCGACTATGACGGTCAGCTGTGGGCGACGTGGCGGAACGCACTGCTGGGCCAGCGTCACGGCGCAGCACTCGCGAACGCATGGTCAAAGGCCGGCGGTGAGCGCGGCGCGCTTCATCTTGTCTGCATCGATGAGGATTTCGATTACCAGGAAGACTGCATGAACGAGGCGGCCGAAATTCTCCGTTGAATCGAACCCAACCGACGGTGCGTCCTTGGGCCTGTACAGGCTTGCCACATTCGAAAAGATAGTAGTTATATCCGAGATTCCACCAAAGCGAATCCCATCGTCGATCCGGCGATAGGACCGTCCCGGCGCCGACAGGAGCGAAATGACTCAAAGAGCGGCGATTGTCGGCACTGGCGCGATCCCTGTCGGCCGTTATCAGACGGCTCCAGGTGCGCCCATACAGGTCGTCGAGCATGAGTTGCTGGCAAGGCTGATCGTCGATACGGTCGAAGAATCGGGGGTTGAGCGCGCGCGTATCGGCGCGATCGTGGTGGCGCAGCCCCGACCTTACACACGCCAGCAATATTTCAGCACATTTCTCACGGCCTATCTCCGGCTGCCGTGCAGCGGGATCGTCATGGAAGTGCTGGGCAATGGGCTGACCGCGGCGCTGGCATTCGACAAGGCGGTCGACGAGATTCTGCTTGGCCGCGCCGAAGTCGCGCTTGCGGTCGGCATCAACATGGAAACTGCGGTCAGCGCGCGCGATCACATGATGGAAAGCATGCGCAAGACCGGCGACGTCGATTTTCATGCACCGGCCGGCTTCACGCCGATCAGCTGGTACGCGCTCGATATGCAGCGTTACATGTATGAACATGGGGTCGACCGGGCATTGGTCGCGTCGGTCGCGGTCAAGAACCGCGGGCATGCGGCGCTCAACCCGTTAGCCCAGTTTCGCAAGCCGATCACGTTGGAGGAGGTGCTGGCCCAGCGGCCGATCGTCGAGCCGCTCGGCCTGTACGAAGTTCCGCCGCGCGGCGACGGGGCCGCCTGCGTGATCGTCGCCAGCGAAGATTATGCGCGGCGACTTGGCCGGCCTTACGTTGTCGTGCGAGGACGCGCCTTCCACCATGAAGGAGTCCACCAGCTCGCTGACGTGCCGACCGACATGATTGCATTCGATGCGGCCGCACAGGCAGCGACATCTGCTTACGAAACTGCCGGGATAGGCCCCGAAGACCTCGATCTGGCCGAGCTTTATGCGCCATGCACGATCGTCGAGGTGCTCGCGAGCGAGGCCGCGCGCCTCGTTCCGCGCGGCCAGGGAGCGCATGCGGCGGCGGCGGGCGAAACCAGCCTCGGCGGGCGGATCCCGCTCGGCACGTCGGGGGGACTGACATCGCGCGGCCACCCGTCCTATGCAACGCCGCTCTATAACCTTGTCGAACTGTGCGACCAGTTACGCGACCGTGCGGGCGCCCGTCAGGTTGCTGGCGCCAAATTGGGTCTGTTGATGAACGAACTCGGCAATTATAACGCGGCGCTGGTCCATGTCCTGGAGGCAGCCGGATGACCATGCCTATCCGCAGCATCGCGCATCCTCGCCGCTACCCGCCGCGGGTCACCGAATTCACACAACTGTTCTGGAATGCGTTGACGGAAGGTCGTTTCCTGGTCACGCGCTGCGCCCGCTGTAACCATTGCAGCTTCCCTCCCAAACCGATTTGCCCGGCCTGCTGGGCCAGCGAGATCGGGTGGCTGGAGGTGGGCACCACCGGCCGGCTTTATTCGTGGACGCGCGTTCACGCCGGCCCGGCAATCTTTGATCCCGACCTGCCCTATGCGAT
>JANMCD010000040.1:0-3624 GCA_031360905.1 Novosphingobium sp. | reverse complement strand
GCTCACCGGCGGTGCGCCGACGCGGCTGGTGGCTTTCAGCGACGACATGGACGGGCTGCGCAAGGTGCCCGACAATATCCCCAACCAGGGGCTGCTCGCGGCCCATATCGGCCATCCGCTCAGCCGCATTCCCGATCCGTTCGGCCAGTATGAGAGTTTCGCGCATCACAACAATGCGATGCTGCGCCGGTTCCTCGACCGGTTCGGCTTCGACTATGAATTCGTCTCGGCCTCCGACCAGTATAACTCCGGCGGCTTCGACGAGGCGCTGCGGGCCGTACTGCGGAATTTCGGCGCGATCATGGGCGTCATGCTGCCGACCTTGCGCGAGGAGCGGCGCAAGACCTATTCTCCGGTGTTGCCGATCTCACCGACAACGCTCCAGGTGCTGCAGGTGCCGGTCGAGGTGGTCGATGTCGAGGCCGGAATTATTCGGTTTCACGATCTGGGCGAGACAGTTGAGCACTGCATCTTCGGCGGGCAGGCCAAGCTGCAGTGGAAGGTCGACTGGGCGATGCGCTGGCTGGCGCTGGGCGTCGATTACGAGATGTGCGGCAAGGATCTGACCGACAGCCTGACCCAGTCGGGTAAAATCGTTCAGGTGCTGGGCGGGCGGCGACCGGAAGGCCTTATCTACGAGCTGTTCCTTGATGAGAACGGTGAGAAGATTTCCAAGTCCAGGGGCAACGGGCTGACCATCGACCAGTGGCTGACCTACGGCAGCGAGGATAGCCTCGGCTTCTACCTGTTCCGCGAGCCGAAAAGCGCCAAGCAGCTGCATGTCGGCGTGGTGCCGCGTGCGGTCGATGAATATTGGCAGTTCCGCGAGAAGCTGGCCGAGCAGCCCATCGTACAGCAGCTCGGCAATCCTGTGTGGCATTTGCTGCGGGTAGCGGGCGATGGCGGCGGCGCGGGTGACAAATTGCCCGTCACCTACGGTCTGTTGCTCAACCTTGTCGGCGTGCTGGGGGCCAATGCGACGCGCGATCAGGTATGGTCATACCTCGCCAACTACCTCGCCGATGCGGCGCCCGCAGCGCATCCGCAGCTGGACATTCTGGTTACCAGCGCGCTGGCCTACAACCGCGACTTTATCGCGCCGACGCTGCGCCGCCGCAAGCCCCAGCCAAACGAGGCCGAGGCGCTTGCCGCGCTCGATGAAGAACTTGCAGCGACCTCTGACGATGCCAGCGCAGAGGACATCCAGACTTTAATCTATGCGATCGGCAAGGACCCGCATTACCGGTTCGAGACCCTGCGCGACTGGTTCAAAGCGCTTTACGAGACGCTGCTGGGATCGAGCCAAGGTCCGCGGATGGGCAGTTTCATCGCGCTTTACGGGATCGAAAATACGCGGCGGCTGATTGCGGAGGCGCTGGAAGGGCAACCCGAGCCAAGCTGATCGGGCCTATTTGACCGCCGCAATCCACCGGTCGATCTTCGCCTCCAGGATCGGCAGGGGCAAAGCACCGCTCCCCAGCACTTCGGCATGAAACGCGCGGATGTCGAATTTTTTGCCCAGCGTCGTCTCGGCCTTTTGCCTTAGGCGCTGGATGGTCAGCGCGCCAAACTTGTAGGACAGCGCCTGAGCGGGATTGGCGATGTAACGTTCGACCTCGGCGGTCGCGTCGGTGCGGCCCATCCCGGAATTGGTCAGCATGTAATCGATCGCAGCCTCGCGGCTCCAGCCCTTGGCATGGAGGCCGGTATCGACCACCAGCCGCATCGCGCGCAGCATTTCATCGTCGAGCGTGCCCCAGTGCTGCATGGGGTCCTTATAGAGTCCCATCTCGAAGCCGAGGGTCTCGGCATAAAGCGCCCAGCCTTCGACGAAGGCATTGTTGCCATTGAAGCGCTGAAAAGCGGGCAGGCTCTGGTCCTCCTGCGCCAGACTGATCTGGAAGTGATGACCCGGCGAGCCCTCGTGCAGATAGAGCGTGGTGATGCCGGTGAGGAAGCGGCTGGGAAGATCATAGGTGTTGTAGAAGAAAACACCGGGACGCGAGCCGTCGGGCGCACCCTGGTTATAGCTGCCGCCGGCCTCGTATTTTTCACGGCTCTGAGGATAGGGTTCGATCGCCAGCGGCGTCTTGGGCACCCGCGCGAAAAAGCGCGGAACCTGCGCATCGACCGCGCGGGCAACGGCGGCATAGCCAAGCGCCAGATCCTGCTTGTTTTTCGGATGGAATCGCGGGTCTTTGCGGATCTTATCGAAGAAGCCCCGCAAGGTGCCGGAAAAGCCAAGTTTGCGCTGTACGCCCTCCATCTCACTGTGAATGCGCGCGACTTCCGTCAGTCCGAGCTGGTGAACCTGTTCGGGATCGAGGCTGAGTGTGGTTTCCCGCTCGATCAGCCGGCGGTACAGCCCGCCGCCGCCCTTCATGGCCGAAAGCCCGACGGCTTCGCGGGCGGCCGGCAGATAATCCTGCGCGAGGAAATTGCGCAGCCGCCGGTAGGCTGGCTGTAGTCGGTCGCGAATTACGGCGGCATAGGTGCTGCGTAGTTGCTCCCGGCTTGCCAAAGGGACCGTTTCGGGAAATTTGCGCACCGGCGCATAGAACGGTGTTTGCTCTACGGGTTGGGCCAGCAAGGCATCGATCTGCGCAATCATGATGCGCACCGTCAGCTTGGATTCGGTCACTCGCGACGCCTTGCCCTGACGGAAGCGCGCGATCGCATTATCGAGCACCTGGGCGAAGGCCGCGTCCAGCATGAGGGCCTTGCGGTACTCGGCCACGTTGCCGAACGCCATCGCCCCGTCGCCGGACATCAGCGTTGGGAATTCGGCATGCAGCCCGCCGAAATGGGTAAGCGGGCGCACCGCGGTCAGTGCCCTTATGTCTGGCTGCAGCCAGGCAACCTGCTCCTGCTTGGCGCGGGCAAAGACATCGTAGGACAGCTGGCCTTCGGGGCTCAGACGCGCCCGCTCGATGCGCCGCAGCGCCCGCAGGCTCTGCCGGGCTGAATCGAGCTGACGCCGATCCAGCCGGGGGGTGAAGACCAGTGAGAGCGATCCCGGATCCACCTGTTTGCCGCGATAGAGCGCCGTCAGTGGATCGACCAGATCGTCGCGCCGGGCGTCGTCAGCGAAGATTTCGTCAAGGCGTGAGTCTTCCGCGGCTTGCGGGGCGCTGGCGCTTGGCGCCGCCGGTGCGGCGAATGCTGCCGGGGTGCTCATGGGCAGGGCGGCAAGCATCAGCCGGGCGACCCAGCGCACCACGCAGGGCCGCCTCAGCTCCATTTTCGCGTCCTGAACCATTTCGTCACGATGTATTTCGTCCCGCGGATAACAGGAGTTCCCGCATGCATCGCATCGGGATTCTGGGTGCCGTCCGGTAGCGCATTGTTCCACGCCAGCAGCATTCCGGCCTGAGGCGGAATGCTGATGCCCAACCGGGTGAAATGCGTGCCGCCACCTTCCTCGACATCATTGAGATAGATCATCGCCGTCCAGCAGCGCTGGCCGCCGCGTTTCACCTCCGTGGGCCAATAGGAGGCTTGCGTGTTGAACCAATCATAATGTCCCTTGAACTCCTGGCCCGGCATGTAGCGCTGCCCCTGAATGGTTTCACCCCAGCCTTCGCCGAGGCCGAGCAGATCGCACATCCGGCGTTCGATCATTTG
>JANMCD010000031.1:0-3020 GCA_031360905.1 Novosphingobium sp. | reverse complement strand
TCGGGCCGCAGGGTCAGCGAATCCCCGCCGCGGTCCTCGAAGGTGTACATCTCCTTGGACACGACATCGGTGGTCTCGCCCAGCGAACGGCTGAACACCGCGGTCTTCTCGAACACCGGCATTTCCGCGCGGCGGAAGCGGTAGAGCTTACGCACCCGCTCGAAGGTTTCGACGACATGAGCAAAAGCCTCGGCTTCGGCGCCGAAAATGTCCTGGGTGCCACGGATGGCTTGCGGAGTGTCCATGGGGGCCGCGCTTAGCGTCAATTCGCACGGGGGGAAAGCGGGGCACGCTTGCCAGTATCGCAGCGGCGCGGCATCTAGTCGGCTATGAGAAAAAGCCTGACGCTTGCCCTGCTGCTCGCCGCCCCGAGCCTGTCTACCACCTCCCCCGCACCGGCGCAGCAGCCCGCCCGGTCCGCCCCCATGGCGGTGCCGATCGTCCAGACGGTGCCCGATGCGGTAGATACGCCCTACCCCGGCGGAACGATAACGCTCGACATCGACGCCAGCGACACCCGGCGCGGGGTTTTCCGCGTCACCCAGACCATCCCGCTGGCGGCGGGAGCGGACCGGCTGACGCTCTATTATCCGCGCTGGCTGCCGGGCAATCATGCCCCGCGCGGGACCCCCTCGGGAATCGCCGACCTGACCTTTACCGTCGCCGGCAAACCGCTCGCCTGGCAGCGCGATCCGATCGAGGTCAACGCCTACCACCTCACCTTGCCCGTCGGAGCGCGCGCGGTGGTGGCGAAATTCGTCTTCACCTCGCCGCTGCAGGTGTCCGAAGGCCGCATCGTCATGACGCAAGAAATGCTCAACCTGCAATGGGAAGCGATGAGCCTCTACCCAGCCGGCCATTACGTCCGCCGCATCCGGGTGAAGCCGGCGGTGACCATGCCGCCAGGCTGGACCACGTTCACCGCGCTCGACGGCATGACCATCAGCGGCAACCGCGTCAGCTGGGCCGAGACCGATTATGAAACACTGGTCGATTCGCCGATTTTCGCCGGGCTGCACGCGCGCAAATGGGATATCGGCAACAATGTCAGCCTGGATGTCGTCGCCGACAAGCCGGAACTGCTGGCGCTGCCGCCCAAGGGGCTCACCGCCTTCCGGGCGATGGTCGACGAAGCGCTGATCGCCTTTGGTAGCCGCGCCTTCGACCGCTACACCTTCCTTGTCGCGCTGACCGACCGGATGGGCGGGATCGGCCTCGAACACCACCGTTCGAGCGAGAACCAGCTCGAGCCCAAGAACTTCATCGAGTGGGACAAATTCGACTGGGACCGCAATGTCGTCGCGCATGAGCTGGCGCATAGCTGGGACGGCAAGTTCCGCCGCCCGGCTAAACTCTGGACGCCCGATTACCGCCAGCCGATGCAGGACAATCTGCTGTGGGTCTATGAAGGCCAGACCCAGTATTGGGGCTGGATCCTGGCCGCGCGCTCGGGCATCCAGTCGAAGGACACCGTGCTCGGCATGCTGGCGAACCAGGCCGCCTATTTCGCGATCCAGCCCGGGCGCGCCTGGCGCTCGGTCGAGGATACCACCCACGATCCGATCATCGCCCTGCGCAGGCCGTTACCCTATAGCTCGCTAAGCCGCAGCGAGGATTACTACAGCGAAGGTGCTTTGATCTGGCTGGAAGCGGACCAGCTGATCCGCTCGGGCACTGCGGGGCGCAAAAGCCTCGACGATTTCGCCCGCGCCTTTTTCGGCATCCGCGACGGCGACTGGGGCGTGGTGACCTATGAGTTCGGCGATGTCGTCGCCGCGCTGAACGGCGTCTATCCCCATGACTGGGCGGCATTCCTGCGCAGCCGCATCGAACTCCCCGGACAGCCCCCGCCGCTGGCCGGTATCGAGCGGGGCGGCTACCGGCTGGTGTGGAAGGAAGAGCCCAATCCGTTCGACAAGGCGCGGATGGAGGAGGCCAAGAACCTCAGCCTGACCCATTCGCTCGGCTTCATTATCGACAAGGACGCCGCGGTGGTCTCGCCGCGTTGGGACGGGCCCGCGTTCAACGCCGGGATCGTCACCGGCGCCAAGATCATCGCGGTCAACGGCGCCGCTTATGATCAGGACGTGCTGAAACAGGCAATCACTGCGGCCAAGGGCACCGCAAAGCCGATCGAACTGCTGATCCGCCGCGGCGAGCGTTTCCTCACCGTGCCGGTGCCCTATTACGGCGGGCTGCGCTGGCCGTGGCTCGAAAAAGTTGCAGGCGCGACCGGCCCGGCGGGGCTCGACCAGTTGCTGGCGCCCCGGCGCGCAGCGGTGACAAATTGAACAAGGCGGCAGCCCGCTCCGGCAAGCACGCTGGCCTCGGCAGTCGCATCGCGCCTGCCCGCTTTGTCTTGTTTCTCGCGGTCATGGCAGCGGTCTCCGCCATCATGTTTACCGCGCGCGGCGCGGGCTGGGCCGAAGCGCTGGTCTGGGGCTTCGATCTGGCGGCGGTGGTCTTCATCCTGTCGCTGTGGCCGCTCGGCCAAGACCATACCGCCGAGCAGATGCGCCGGCATTCCGAGGCCAATGACGCCAACCGCGCCATGGTGCTGGCGATTACCGCCATCGTCATGCTGGCCGTGATGGCGGCCATCGCCAGCGATCTGAAGGCCGCTCAACAGGGCGATATTGCTGCGATGGTCAAGCTGGTCCTGACCTTGGCGATGGCCTGGTTTTTCACCAATCTGGTGTTCATGCTCCATTACGCGCATTACTATTACGGATCCGCGCAGGACCAGCCGGGCGACCGCGGCGGCTTCCAGTTTCCCGAGACGCCCGAGCCGGATTATTGGGACTTTCTTTACTTTTCTCTGACCGCCGGGATGAGCTTCGCGGCATCGGACGTCGACGTTACCCGGGGCCATATGCGGCGCGTTGTCGTCCTCCAGTGCCTGCTGGCGTTTGTGTTCAACATCGGCGTGATCGCCTTCATCATCAACACGCTGGGCGCATCGGCCTAAGTTAGTTGCACCGCAGTTTGGGCAAGGCTAAGCAGCGGCCAATGCGCATCGA
>JANMCD010000004.1:0-14587 GCA_031360905.1 Novosphingobium sp. | reverse complement strand
CTTGAGCACATTGTTGAAGAATGTGCCGTTCTGCTTGCCCTGATAGACAATGCCGCCGCCCACGAAAGGAGTTACATCGCCCATGGTCCATTCATAGTTGATGTCCGCGTTGGCGCTGAATTTCGGCGTATAGGGAAGCTCGGATCCCTTGAAATCACCTGTATAACCACCCGTATTGTACACGGCCAGTCCGTCGGGAGTTGTGGAGAACGAACTTGTCACCTTCGATTTCAGAAAGGTTCCGCTGCCGGTCAATGTCAGCCCTTCGACGGGCCTGACCCTTACATCAGCCTCTATCCCCCAGATATAGGACTTGGGGACGTTGAGCATCTTTTCCAAAAGCCCGAACAGTTCGTCCAGGACGCGGCCGCGCACCTGCTTGTTGCGATAGTCATAATAGAAAGCCGCGGCGTTGAGATCGACAACGCGGTCGATGATGGGCGCCTTGAAGCCGGCCTCATAGGCGAGCACCTTTTCCTGCACGGCCGGTGTATACTGCCCGGTATTCGCCGCTCCGATGGCGGAGAACAGGCCTGCCTTGTAGCCCTGGCTCACAGTAGCATAGAGCAGAACGCCACCGTCCAGCTTATAGTCCAGACCGGCGCGGAACGACACATTGCTTTCGGAAAGGCTGTCGACGAAAGGATTGATTATAGCAACATTTTTGGCTGTCCCTTTAAGCCCGTCGCCAAATGGAAAACAATCGTTTGGGCGAATGAACGGAAGACTTGCTGCTGGCAGGCCGCTGAATATTGGTTGCAGGAAGTTGAAAAGAGCGGCGGTGGTGGCGGGAACATTCCCCGGAACACCGACCTTTTCGCCTGGATCACGATAGCAATAAGACGCTGACTGTTTGTTCTTGGTATAGCGGATGCCGCCATTCAGTTTGAGATTTGATGTAATTTCATATTCAGCGTTGGCAAATGCAGCAAATGTCTCAAGTTTTGACTTGAACGTGTTGCGGTTTGTATGGATGAATTGACTAGGATCACCAGTACCTAACGGATCATTAGCCGCATAATGGAGTGTCGCAAAATCATTTTCTTGAAAGGTTTTAGAATTGTCGTAGTTGACGCCGATCATCCAGCGAAGTTTGTCGGAATTTCCTGCCAATCGAACTTCCTGATTGAATGCCCGGACTCTACCCGTCAGCGGAATGTTCTGCAACACAGCGACCGTGCCGTCGAGATCAATCGTGTATTTCAGCGTTTTGTTTGCGTAAGCCGAGATAAACGTCAGCACGATGTCGTCGGTGATATCGATGTCGCCGCGCAATGATGCTTGAATATATTTATTGTCCGACGGGCCATGAGTGCCATCTGACCACTCGGCCGCCCGCGAGCTGTTCGGCTGCGCGGGCGTTGCCAGAATTGCGCGCGAAAAGAACGGGAAGTTTTCTGCAACAAGCACAGGATTTGTGCTGTTCATACGGGTAACCAGTGTACTCTGGCGCGACAAGAATGAATTATCGAAATTGGACGAACCCGGTGTGGTCAGACCGGCATAGAGCACATCGTCAACTACGCCGAAGGGGTTGGCGGTGGCGGGGTTGGCGTTAGCCGCGGCAAGCGCCGCACTGCTATAGGTGTTGAGGTTGGTCTTGATATATTGCGGCGCCTGAGTATCCGACCGGTCGAGCGCACCGGTCAGATTGGCCTGCAAACGAACGCCTGGTGTCGCATCCCAGTCCAATGAGACGCGGCCCTCGATCCGGCTGACATTGCCATTCTTATCGTCCGGTCGCGACAGGCTGTATTGCCAATCCCCGCCTTCAATCGCGCGGACGGCAATTCGCCCTTTCAGCGTGCTTGATAGCGGCCCACTGACGAACCCCGACAGCTTCGCCTTGTTGAAGCGCTCGAAAGACATATCGATGCCCGCTTCCAGGCTGTCGGTCGGCTTGGCCGTGATATAATTGACCGCGCCCCCGGTGGCGCTTTGGCCGAACAATGTCCCCTGCGGCCCCTTCAACACCTCGATCCGTTCGAGATCGAGATCAAGGGCATCCGACATGACAGGGAAGTTGCGCGGCACCTGATCGGTATAAACCGCAACCGCCGGCACAGCGCCGAATGTGGCGTCGTACAGGCCAATGCCACGCAGCGTGTAAACCGGCGTGGTGTAAAGCGACTCGGTATAGGTAAAACCTGACACAAGCTTGCCAAGATCACTCAAACTTTCGATCCCGCGCGACGCAAGCGTTTCAGCCGTCGCGGCCTGGATGGTCATGCCCACGTCATTGATCGACTGTTCCCGCTTGTTCGCGGTGACGATGATCTCGTTCTCGGGGACATTTGCCTCCTGTGCGGTCGCTGCTGCGGGCAGCGCAACCAGAGCCAGGAGCGAAACGCCCGTCATGACGAATGTCTTTTTACCGAGCATATATTATCCCCCCTTGCGCCGGACGTTCCGAGCCTGTTTCGGCACTTTCAGTGCCATCCTGGCGCGGATTGGAACTTCGGTAATTCCGATTGATGTCGTGTCCGACTAATTCAGCCGATGGACGTTTTGCATGCCTGTTGATGCACCGCCACTAAAAACGAGATTATGCAGGTTATAGGATGATATTATGTCTTTGGTAGGGGGGGGGGCATGTACGTGAGCCGCAGCCAGCTCCATAGCAGCGAAAAATCCGCTTCGGCGGTGCGGAAATGGCTAGCGCAGTTTGGCAGGAAGACGCACTACATTGGTCCGGGCGATTCCAAGCCGGCACCGGGGAATCTGCCAAACGTCAAGACACGTGTCTGCAGCTGCGCAAAAATGCGAAAGAAGTTGACGGTATGCAGCTTGTAAAGATGGTTCTTTTTGCTGCTGTTTTCGCAATTGTGGGGCTTATGCCTGGCACGGCGCTTGCGAGTTCGCCCGGTGAGCCGGTTGGCCCTATCGACGTCGCTGTTGTAGCCGGGCATGTCGCCGATAGCCCGGTAAAGCCGTTGCCGGACGGTCCTTCCGACGCGATCCAGCTATCGCTACATACGACGATCGCAAGCGATTACCGGTTTCGCGGCACGTCTTATTCGCAAGGCGAGCCGGTAGCGCAGGCGACGGTAATTGCGGCGCACGAAAGCGGGCTGTTCGGCGGCGTCTTCGTCAGCACACTTGGCAATCACGACATCTACGGCGCGGTCGAGGCCGATCTGTTCGTCGGCTGGGCGACGGCTATCGCCCCCGCGGTCAACGCCGAGGTAATCCTTTATTATTATTATTACCCGGATGCCAACCCGGCTGTTCCCAACACCGATTCGTTCGATACGGCGGTGCAGTTGACCGGCGACTTCGGGGCGTTCGCCCCCAAGGTCGGCGTATGGTATTCGTGGGCGCAGGCTGCGCTTGGCGGCAGGGACAACCTGTACCTGTTCGGCGATCTGGTCTGGAGGATACCGGGCATCCCGATCGAGGCCAAAATTCACGCGGGTTATACCGACGGCGCCTATTCGATTTCTGCCGACCGGACCACAGTCGACTGGTCGGCTGGTATCACTTTCAAGGCCGCTGACAACATCCGGTTGGGGCTGGAGTATGTCGGCATGGGCGGCCCCAAAGTGACGGACTTTACCGACGATACGGTCGTTGCCAGCCTGTCGATGAATTTCTAGCATCGCAGACACCGGGGGCGGTCATTGCGCCCGCGCCGGTCTTGTCAGAGCAATTGTCGACGGCGTGGCAGTGACTGGTAAAACGGTGAGATTAGCAAGTTTGCGAATCCGTTCCGCTGTTCAACTCGTCGCCGGAGGTGATCCGGCTGATGAAACGGAAGGGGGGGTCGTTGGCACGTCAGTAGCGGGGAAGCAGCTTGCGGTCCTGGAGGTTGCCGAGCCAGTACCGGAAGGTGTCCGTGGTGTCGTACCACTCATGGAACCCGGCCTGGCGGATCTTGATCCCGCTGACGAAGAACGACAGGGGGATTTGTTCGCGGGTCAGTCCTGGCAGGAAGCAGAAGTCCGCGAAGTGGTGGGATTCGCCGAGCAGTTGGTCCAGGGGCGGCGCGGCAAGGTCCTGCTCGGCGACCACCGCGTCCCACGCGGCCGCCTGGGCCGGCAGGTAGGTCGCCAGCGGGCGCTCCAGGTCCGGGCCGGCTTCGACGCCGAGCTGATCCATCAACGCCGGCCACAGGGCGCGCCACTCGAACACGTCACCATTGGTTACGTTGAAGACCTGGTTGCCCGCGGATTCTGTTGAGGCGCAGAACTCGATCGCGCCCGCGACCAGGCGGGCGTCGCTCGCCTCCCACACGAACGAGGCGCCCCCGGGGTAGCCGCAGGGCTCGCCGTTCTGCTTGCAGACCGCAGCGTAGATGCCGATCGCCTGGGTCAGGCTCATGACCGCCCCGGCCGGTCCGCCGCCGATCACTGGCTGCGGGCGGATCACGTTCCACCGGAAGCCGTGCTTGGTGGCCTTCTCGATGAGCAGGTCCTGCTGCAGCCAGTAGAAATTCTCGTGCGGGTCGCGCGGGTCGCTCTCCCGGGCGGGGATCGCCATCGGGTGCAAATGGATGCCGTAGGCCTTGGTGCCCTGCAGGATCGTCACCTGCTCCAACCCGCCAGCGCCGAGCAGCGGCTCCAGGGTGTTCCGCAGCATTGCCAGGTTCAGCTGCATGTAGTGCGGGTCAGTCCACCCGTTGATCAACCCGCCGGCTTCGACCACGGCGGTGAAGGCGAGGTGAGTAATACCGGCTAGCCCCGATAGGGCCGCCCGGGCGGCCTCGGCGTCGCCCAGGTCGACCCGCAGCCGCCCGTAGGGCCTGCTGCTGGACAACTCGGGATCGCGCCGGCTGACGGCGACACAATCCCAGCCCTTGTCGAGGAATCGGTCAAGCGCGGCACTGCCGACCACGCCGCTGGCGCCAGAGACGAGGACCTTGGGCATCGCAGCTGTCCTTCCTCCAGTGTGGTGAGCCACTCTAATCAGGATCCCAAAGGGCGCAATCGTTTCCGAGATGGCGCCTGGAACATGGCGCTTGGTCGGTTGTGTCCACCCCACGCTCGATGCCTGTCCGAGGCGCGTACGCAAGGCCCCTGCACTATCCCGCGCCGTTCACGCAGCCACGAAGCCTTTCCAGTTTTTCATATATTCGACGAAGGCGTCCGAAAGCCCTTCTGCCTCAAGGTGTTCGGGTGCGACAGGTCGGGCAATTGGCTCGAAATCAGGGTTGGCCGCGACTTGGCGCACGAAGTCGTGGTGGAGGATTGCGCCCCGCCCGATCAAAACGAAATCCACGCCTGCCGCAAAGGCTCGGGTAACGTCGGCACCGCTGACGATCATGCCTGCGACGCCGAGAGGTGTGCTGCCACGCTCGACTTGCGCGAACCACTCGATAAGCGGCTTGCCGGCAAACCGAGCGTCGAGCGGCTCCTTCCAGCAATCCCAAAGCGACACGTCGAGATAGTCGATGCGATTCGAGGTCATCAGAGAGCTGGCAAGCTCGAGTGCCTCAGCAGTGTCGATCCCGAAGCGCTCTGGAGAAATGCGTATGCCGATCTGGAACTCGGGCCCTGTACGCAGTCTCAATTGGTCGATGATCGTATCGAGAACGCGGCGGCGATTGGCGAACGAACCGCCGAAGCTATCTTGGCGCTGATTGTGCTCGGCGTCCAGGAACTGACCGAGCAGGTAGCCATGCGCGGAATGTAGTTCGACCCCATTGAAGCCAGCGCGCTCGGCTCGAAGGCCCGCCGTCACGAACGCCTCGACGATGTCCTCGACCGCAGCGGTAGACAGCGACCGTGCGCCGGTCTTGTCGTCATCCCAAGGGCACACTGGCGGGCCGCCTATGAGATCTGCCGGCGAGCGCATCCCAGCGTGATGCAGCTGGACCGCGGAAGCGCCGCCACCACGTAAGCCCTCAGCCAGGCGGGTCAGACCCGGAAGATGCGCGTCTGACCAGATTCCAAGCTGTCCGCCAAAGCCTTGTCCACTCGCCAGCACGTGCGCTGCACATGTCATTGTCAGCCCGAAACCGCCCTCCGCTCGCATGGTCAACCAACGATACTCGTCGTCTGACAGCGTTCCATCGGGATGACTTTGCTGGTTGGTCAGGGGCGCCAGCATAAAGCGGTTTGGCAGAGCTGGGCCACGCGACAAGACGAGCGGAGAAAATGGATCGATACTCATTTGCGGTGCCATATGCGGCTGAAACGGGGGAGTCATGCGAAACTGGAGGCAGCCTGTTGATTTACACTGTGTGCTGGCAGGCGCTCGCATCAACCGCACCCCGTCGAACATCGGCGCTTGCAACACCGCAAGCTTGCAGCATAACATCAACCCCCGGATGGGGCCGACACTCCACTAAATTTGCCACTAACTGTCCCAAATGATTTGGCGACAGACAGACCGCCTCGTCCACCTGAAGGAGAATTTAGATGCAAGATGGTATGTCGGCATTGTCCCTGAATATAGTGCTTATGTTCTTCGCATCGATCGTGATGCAGGTGATCGCGCTGTCGATGCTCCCCATGACTGCGGGTTTTGCCCGGCTGCTGCCGACGCTTGGCTGCTTGGCGGCGTTCTCCGTTGGCATCGGCCTGCTCGCGCGGATTATCGCGTCGGGAGTGCAGCTCAGCATCGTCATTCCGCTCTCGGCCGCAACCGTTCCGATCGCGATCGTGCTGGTGGGCGTGTTCGCCTATGGGGAGCCCGCTTCGTTCATGCGGTTGACCATACTTATTGTCGCCTGCGCGCTCATCGGCTTCGCCAGCAGCCTTTGATCGAAGCTGCTCGGTGCAAGACCGGTTGGCGTGTCGCAGTCAGCAACAGGACGCCGAGTTGAATGGGGAAGGAGTTGATACCGCCGGCGAGGAGTGGAAGTATCGAAACGGGCTGGCTGGTTCTCGAGGGCGAGGCATGCACTGCCCAACCGCGCACGCAACCTCATCGCCATCCGGTGCAGTTGCCAAAGGCGGGCACCAGTTCATTCAACGGGCCATTCGCCGCCCGCCGTATCCACCCCGCCGCCGAGTGCAACGTACAAGTCGACCGCATTGGTCAACTGCTCGCGCCTGGTAAGCACGGTCTGCTGCTCGGCCGCGAACAGATCGCGTTCGGCGTCGAGAACTTCGAGATAGCCCGACACGCCGTTGCGGTAGCGCAGGGCCGCAAGATTGGCACGCATCCGCTGCGCCTCCAGTTCACGCTGCTGAGAGGCCATCCGCTCAATCAGCCAACGTCGCGCGACCAGCCCGTCGGACACTTCACGGAACCCGCTCTGGATGGTGCGCTCGTAGGTTGCGACCGCAATCCCCAACCGCGCGTTGGCGATACCGACGTTGGCGACGCTGCGCCCGCCATCGAATAACGAATAAGCGACATTTCCGCCAAGTGACGCGGTCATCGTCCCCCCGCTGATCAAGCTTGTCAGCGCGCTACTGGCGAAGCCGAACGCACCGGTCAGACTGATCCGGGGGAAGCGGGCGGCACGCGCTGCGCCGACATCGGCATTAGCCGCGCGCAACAGTTCCTCGGCCTCCAGGATATCGGGTCGATTGGCTAACAACTCAGACGGCAGGCCGGGCGCAATATTCTCCACGATTCCCTGCTGGCTGAGCGGCAGGGGTGCCGGCAGGGCGTCCGCGGCAGATCCGCCGACCAAAAATTCCAGTGCATTGCGGTTTCGCGCGCGTTGCAGCTGAAGATTGGTCCGCTGGGTAATCGCCTGGGTCAGCAGCGTTTCGATCTGGCGATAGTCGAGCCCCGACGTCACCCCCGCTTTCAACCGCAGCCGGCCGATGTCGAGCGCGCGCGTCCGGCTCGCGACCGCGCGATCGGCGAGCGCGATGCGCTCCTCATGTTCGCGGTCGCTAAGGTAGGCTTCGGCAATATCGGCGATCAGAATGATCTGAAACGCGCGCCGTGCGTGGGTAGTCGACAGGTAACTGGCGCGCGCCGATTCGCTCAGGCTGCGTAACCGGCCCCAGAAATCGAGCTCGAACGAGTCGACCGAGGCGCCGATCTCGAACCGGTTGGTACTGTCCGACCGCTCCGGCCCGACCTCGCCCGACGTGCGGATTCGCGAGGCGCCGGCATCGAGCGCGACGAAAGGCAGACGTTCCGCACGCTTGATGCGATATTGGCCGCGCGCTTCGTCGATCCGCAGCACCGCGATCCGCAGGTCGCGGTTATTCACCAGCGCACGCTCAATCAGCGCCTGCAACTGCGGGTCACGGAAGAAATCACGCCAAGCGACGTCGGTTCCGCGCGGTCCAGCACCCGCCGCGGACCCGACATATGCCGGTGCGGTTGGTAACTCCGGCTGGATATATTTCGGATTCTGCGAGCAACCGGCGAGGATGGTCGCAACAAGGACGATCGAAATGCTACGCATGACCTGCGTCTCCGAGAGGGGCATTTTGCGCACTACGCCGTTCGCGGTGCCGTGTGAGCAAGGTGCGCATGACGACGAAGAACAACGGGATGAACAACAGGCCGAGCAGGGTGGCAGTGATCATACCGCCCATCACGCCGGTGCCGAGCGCACGCCGCCCAGCCGCACCAGCGCCGCTGCTGACAACCAGCGGCAACACGCCGAGAATGAACGCCATCGAGGTCATCAGGATCGGGCGGAACCTCAATCGCACCGCTTCCATAGTCGCTTCGATCGCACTCTTACCCGCCTCTTCCATGTCCTTGGCATATTCAACGATCAGGATCGCATTCTTGGCCGACAGGCCGATAATCGTGATGATCCCGATGTTGAAATAAACATCCATGGGCATCCCGCGAAGAAACCCGAACAGCAACGCGCCGAGCATGCCCAGTGGCACCACAAGCAACACCGCCACCGGGATCGACCAACTTTCGTAGAGCGCCGCAAGCAGCAGGAAGACGACCAACAGCGACAGGCCAAGCAGCAGCGGCACTTGGTCGCCGGCCTGTTGCTCCTCGAGCGACAATCCGGTCCATTCATAGCCGATCCCTGGCGGCAGCTGGCTAGCGAATTTGGCCATTTCAGCCATCGCATCGCCGGTCGACCGCCCCGGCGCGGCGTTGCCGGCGATGCTCATCGCGGGGAAACCATTGTAGCGCTGCAATTGTGGCGACCCGGTTTGCCAGGTGGCGGTAGTGAACGTCGAAAATGGGACCATCCCGCCGGTCGCATTGCGAACCTGCAGCCGAAGTATATCCTCGGGCGTCATCCGCTGCGCCGCCTCGGCCTGCAACAGCACGCGCAGCACGCTGCCTTCGCGGTTGAAGTCGTTGGCGTAGGCCGACCCGAACGCGATTGACAGCGTGTCGTTGATGTCCTGAATCTTCACTCCGAGCGAGCGGGCCTTAATGCGGTCGACCAGCACTTTCAGCTGCGGACTGTCCTCGAGCCCCTCGGGACGCACTCCAACGACCATCTTCGACTGACCGGCCATGCCGAGCATCTGGTTACGCGCGTCGTGCAATTTCTGCGCGCCAAGGCCGCCGCGGTCCTGCAGCCGCATGGCAAATCCAGTTGAATTGCCAAGCTCGGGGATCGCCGGCGGGGCTAGCGAAAAGATCATCGCGTTGGTCGATCCGGCAAGCGCTCCCATCGCTTTCCCTGCAAGTGTCGAAGCGCTGTTGTCGGCCCCCGACCGTTCGTCCCAGAGCTTTAGCTGCACGAACACGATTGCCGCATTTTGGCCCGATCCGAAGAAGCTGAACCCAAGCACGCCAATTACTTGGCGAACTTGCGGCTGCGCCATGAAGAAGGTTTCGACTTCTTCGACCGCCAGCTGGGTGCGCTCCCGGGTCGCGCCTGGCGGGGCCTGGATGACGGTGATGATATAGCCCTGATCTTCTTCGGGCAGGAATGAGGTGGGGACCAGCATGTAGATTGCCCCAACCCCGGCTACGAGCGCGGCGAACACGCCGAGCCAGCGCCGCGGCCGCGACAATATCGTCGCCACCGCGGCCTCATAACGATCGGTGGTCTTGCCAAAGGCGCGGTTGAAGCGCGCGAAGAAGCCCTTGCCCTCGGTCCCGTGATGGCTGGGTTTGAGCAGGGTCGCGCACAAGGCCGGGGTCAGCGTCAGCGCGAGCAACGCCGAAAACGCCATTGAGAAGGCCAAAGTCACCGAGAAGTTGCGATAAATGCCACCAGTAGACCCAGGGAAAAAGGCCATCGGCACGAACACCGCGATCAGCACCAGGGTGATGCCGATGATCGGGCTGACGATCTGGCCCATCGCCTTGTAAGTCGCTTCCTTGGGCGGCAGACCTTCCTCGGCCATGATCCGCTCGACATTTTCAATCACGACGATCGCGTCATCGACCAGTATGCCAATCGCCAATACCATGCCAAACAGGGTCAGCACGTTGATCGAATAACCGAGCGCGAACAGGCCGAGACAGGCACCAAGCAACGCGACGGGGACGACGATCGCCGGGATGATCGTCGCGCGGATATTCTGCAGGAACAGGAACATGACGAGGAAAACGAGAATCATTGCCTCGACCAATGTCTTGACCACTTCCCCCACCGATCTCGAGACGAACAGGGTCGTGTCATACGGGATCGAGTAGGACATTCCCGCCGGGAACGCCCCCTTGAGCGCCTCCATCCGGTCCTTGACGCCCTGCCCCGCTTCGAGCGCATTGCTGTTGGGCGCGAGCTGGACTGCGATCCCCGCCATCGGTTTCGTGTCGAGCCGAGTGATAGTGTCGTACGACGCCGCGCCCAGTTCGACCCGGGCGACATCGCCTAGCCTAAGGCTCGACCCGTCGGGATTACTGCGGACGATGATCTGGCTGAATTCCTCGGGCGTCGAATAGCGGCTCTGGGTTATGACGGTGGCGTTGAGCTGCTGCCCTGCGATCGACGGCAGCGCGCCAATCTGCCCGCCTGGGGTCTGGCTGTTCTGCTCCCGCACCGCCTCCAGCGCTTCGGCCGACGATATTGAGTACCCGGCCAATTTTTCCGGGTCGAGCCAGATCCGCATGGCGTATTCGGATCCAAACAAAAACGCTTTGCCGACGCCTGGAACGCGGCGAATATCGTCGAGGATGCGCGTGCTGGCGTAATTACCCAGGTCAAGCGCGTTGTGACTGCCGTCGGGCGAGGTCAGCGCCACGATAATCAGGAAGTTATTATTGGCTTCGGTGACCGTGATGCCTTGGCGGCGGACTTCCTCAGGCAGACGCGGCTCGACCCGGCTCAGCCGGTTCTGCACATCAACCTGTGCAAGGTCGATGTCGGTACCGCTCTTGAAAGTGACGGTGATCGTCGCCGTGCCGTTCGCCGCCGAAGTCGAGTTCATGTACAGATAATCTTCTACCCCGTTCATCTCCTTCTCGATAATCGAAGTGACGTTGCTTTCCAGCGTCGCGGCATCGGCGCCGGGATAAGTGACGTTGATCGTGACCGATGGCGGCGCGATGGTCGGATATTGCTCGATCGGCAGTTGCTGGACCGCAAGCAGCCCAGCAAGCGAAATGGCGAGCGCGATTACCCAGGCAAATACAGGGCGCTCAATAAAGAAATTAGCGAGCACCGGCGGAGCCCTGCGCGGGGGCGGGGCGGCGGTACGGCGGTCGCGCGGCGCCGAGTGGCTTGGGGTCGACTTTGGCGCCGGGCATCACTTTCTGCAGCCCATCGACGATCACCTTGTCGCCCGGCCGCAAGCCGTCGAGGATGACCCAGCGATTGCCGTCCGCCGCGCCTAGTTTGACCGGCCGCGGAGTGGCGACATTGCCTGGCCCCACTATCATTACGCTGCCGCCCTGCTGGGTGATCTGCACCGCGCGTTGTGGCACCGTGATCCCGTTGGGGTTGCTCCCAGTCTGGACGCGGACGCGGACGAACTGCCCCGGAAGCAGCAACCGCTCCGGATTGCGGAAAGTCGCCCGAAGCCCGACGCTGCCAGTTGTCGGATCGACTGCCTGGTCGAGGAAGCTGAGCGTGCCTGTCAGGCCGTACGGCTGGCCATTCTCCAACAGCACCGTTACTGTCGGCGGCAGGTTGGGGCTCGATCCTTGGCCTGAGAGCCGCAGCTTGGTCAGCTCCTCGATCGACTGGGTGAAATTGACATAGACCGGGTCGAGCTGCTCGATCCGAGTCAGCAGCGTCCCCGCTGCCTGGCTCGCCAGCGCACCTTCGGTCACTTCGGCCCGCCCTACGCGGCCCGCAATCGGCGCGGTGACATCGGTATAAGCGAGCGTCAGCCGCGCCTGGCGAATCTGCGCCTGGGCCGATCCGACATCGGCCCGCGCCCGTTCGAGCCGGGCCCGCGCCGCGTCATACTCCTGCTCACTAATCGCGTTGACCGCGACCAGCGGGGCATAGCGTCGGACTTCGCGCGCGGCGTTATCCGCTTCTGCCTCGGCGCGGCGGGCATTGGCAAGCTGGACGTCGAGCGCTGCCCTGAGCGGCCGCGAGTCGATGCGAAACAGCGCAGCCCCGCGGCCGACATCGGAGCCCTCGGTGTAAAGTCGCTGCTCGACGATCCCGTCGATCCGCGCGCGCACCTCGGCAGCTTTGACGGCGGCGACCCGGCCAGGCAACTCAGTCAGCATCGCCACACTGGTCGGACCAACCGTCTCAAAGGTCACCGCCGGTGGTGGCGGCGGCGGCGGCGCGCCTGCCCCTGGCGAGCAAGCGGCCACGGCAAATGTGAGCACTGTCGGGAGCGCAAATCGAGCGAGTGGACGAGCCGGGCGGGATAACGTGGCGTAACCAGCGCGCATGTTGCATCCTTGATTATCGGAACGGCGACATTGTCAGCGCCCGTTATTTATGTAATGTAGCTTACACTACACTGTCAATCGTGAGGGCCGGAGAGTATCAAAAATGTCGGCTTCACTGAGTCATTGTCATGAGAGCAAGCGCAGGAAGCGCCGCGAGGCGATCCTGGGTGCGGCGCATGCGCTGTTTGTCGAAAAGGGTTTCGAGGCGACGACACTTAACGACATCGTCGGTCGCTCGGGTGGTTCGTTGGCTACGCTGTACGACCTGTTCGACAACAAGCCCGGCCTGCTTCGCGCGATGGTGTGCGAACGCTGTGTGAGCATTGGTGGTGCGCTCGATCGGGCGATCGCGACCCGCCGCCCGTACAAGGAAGCCCTGCGCGCGATCGCCGAAGAAATGCTCGACCGATTTTTTGACCCGACCTACATCGGACTATTCCGCGTGGTAGTCGCACAATGCGCCGCCCACCCCGATCTCGGGCGCCAGATTTACGACGCCGGCCCGGCAGTCTGCCTGGCAAAAGGCGCCGAGTATTTCGAGACTCAGATGGAAGCCGGGACCATGGCCGATGACGATCCGATCGCAGTGTCGACAATGTTTTTCCAGATGGTCTGCGGCCAGTTTCATACGCAGCTTGTGTTCAGCTTGCAGGGCATGCTGTCGGCCGAGGAGCGAGCGCGCCATCTCGACTATGTCTTGCCCATTTTCGTTAAAGCATTTGAGCCATTTCCGCCTCGATCAGGCGATGACCTCGAATACCGGAAGGGTTAATCGATTTGGCCATGGCTGGACTCGTAGCCGAACCACCGTTAGCGCGCCGCGAAGTTTGCTTTGACAGTGCCCATCAGAAACCGTGCAGACCATACACTGCAATCCCGAGATTCCCATGACTAGCGGCCCAGCAATACGCGCGCCTGGATCGCGATCTCGGCTAGCATTGCTGTCGTGGTGACGGCCGATGAACGGGCGCGGTCCACCGTTCGCCGGAACTGCTCGATCCGGGATCCGTGTGCTGCGACCCACTGGTCTACCGCCGCCTTCGGATCGCTGCTTGCGCGCCGTTCGAAAAAGTCGAGACGGAGCTGCACGAAATCTCGGCCGAGGCTAGAAATGAGTAGACGTTCCCATTGGTCGCGCGCGGCAAAGCGGCTGGCGGCGGTCTCGGCCCAGCGGAGGCCGAGCGTCTGGCCGAGCGTGGTATAAGCGCTGCTGAGCGCAATCACGTCGACGCCCAGCTTGCGCCCGAGCGCGGCGATACCGACAGCTCCACCGAGTTCGAACAGCCGGGCGATGCGATCGGCGATATCGAGCGGGGCGCCGATCTGGACCAGCCGCTGGCGTAGCGCCGCCATCTCGCTGCAGACCTGCTCAGTGACCGCTTCGTCGACTGCGGCGCCGTGCCCCGTGCGAAGCAGATCGTCCTGGACGCCGTTCAGCGCCGCGAGACCGGCCGCTAAATTCTCGACGATCTCGCCAACCTTGGCCGTCGGCGACGTCGAACGAAGAATGCCGGCGATATTGAGCTGGAGGCCACTGGAAGCCTGGTCGAACAGTTCGAGGCGGACCTCTTCCGGAGCCGTCAGCGTGTCGAGGTCACACCACAGCGCGTCCAGGCCGAACAGCCGCTCCGCCGCGACGAACGCGGCTGCGGCCTGGCTGAAGGATGCGCCTTCCTCTTCGATCAACGAGAAGGGTGCTACGATACCCAGCCGGTTGACGAGGCGGTTGGCGATCTTCGTGGCAATAATCTGGCGGCGAAGGCGATGCTGCAGGATGGCGTCGGCGTGCCGTTCCAGCATCTGCTTCGGAAAAGCTGCGCAAAACTCATGGTCGAGGCTGGGATCTTCGGTCAACGCGCTTGCCTCGATGGCATCCTGCAGCGCCAACTTTGTGGTGGACAGGAGCACCGCCAGTTCCGGACGGGTCAGGCCGCGATTATCC
>JANMCD010000003.1:0-9479 GCA_031360905.1 Novosphingobium sp. | reverse complement strand
GCGGTGTTGTCCGCTTCCACCCCGCCGGCGAAACCGGCGCGCTGCACGCTCTTCGAACGCAGATAGTAGAGCGACTTGATGCCCATTTCCCAAGCCTGGAAGTGCAGCATCATCAGGTCCCATTTGTCGACATCGGCGGGGATATAAAGGTTCAGGCTCTGCGCCTGGTCGATATAGGGGGTGCGGTCGGCGGCGAATTGGAGCAGCCAGCGCTGGTCGATCTCGAAGCTGGTCTTGTAGACCGCCTTTTCCTCCGGGCTGAGGAAATCGAGGTGCTGGACCGAGCCGCCGTGTTCGAGGATCGAATTCCAGACGTTGTTCGAATCCTTGCTCTTGGTCTGCAGCAGCTTTTGCAGATACGGATTCTTCACCACGAAGCTGCCCGATAGCGTCTTGTGGGTATAGATGTTCGCCGGGATCGGCTCGATGCAAGCCGAGGTGCCGCCGCAGATGATGCTGATCGAAGCCGTCGGCGCGATCGCCATCTTGCAGGAAAAGCGCTGCATGACGCCGCGTTCCTCGGCATCGGGGCAGGCGCCGCGTTCCTGGGCGAGCAGCATCGAGGCCTCGTCCGCCCGGGCGGCGATGTGCTTGAACATTTTGAGGTTCCACGCCTTGGCCATGGCGCTTTCGAAACCGATGCCCCGCATTTGCAGGAACGAGTGGAAGCCCATTACTCCCATGCCGACCGAACGTTCACGCGAGGCGGAATATTTCGCGCGCGCCATCTCATCGGGGGCGCGGTCGATATAGTCCTGCAGGACATTGTCGAGGAAGCGCATGACATCCTCGATGAATGTGCGGTTCTCGTGCCATTCCTCCCAGGTCTCGAGATTGAGCGAGGAGAGGCAGCACACTGCCGTGCGGTCGTTGCCGAGGTGATCGCGCCCGGTTGGCAGGGTGATTTCCGAGCACAGGTTGGAGGTCGAGACCTTGAGGCCGAGCTCGCGGTGATGCGCCGGCATCATCCGGTTCACCGTGTCGGAAAAAACAATGTAGGGCTCGCCCGTCGCCAGCCGGGTCTCGACCAGCTTCTGGAACAGCGAGCGGGCATCGACCGTAGCGCGGATCGAGCCGTCCTTGGGGCTGCGCAGGTGGAATTCGGCGCCGTCGCGCACCGCTTCCATGAATGCGTCGGTCAGCAGCACGCCGTGGTGAAGGTTGAGCGCCTTGCGGTTGAAATCGCCCGATGGTTTGCGGATTTCGAGGAATTCCTCGATCTCGGGATGGGCCACGTCGAGATAGCAGGCCGCCGAGCCGCGCCGCAGCGAGCCCTGGCTAATAGCGAGAGTCAGGCTGTCCATCACCCGCACGAAGGGGATGATGCCGCTGGTCTTGCCGTTGAGCCCGACCGGTTCGCCGATACCGCGGACATTGCCCCAATAGGTGCCGATGCCGCCGCCGCGCGAGGCAAGCCAGACGTTCTCGTTCCAGGTGTTGACGATGCCTTCGAGGCTGTCATCCACCGAATTGAGGTAGCAGCTGATCGGCAATCCGCGTCCGGTGCCACCGTTCGAAAGCACCGGCGTTGCCGGCATGAACCACAGCTTCGAGATATAATCGTAGAGCCGCTGGGCGTGATCCTGATCGTCGGCATAGGCGTCGGCGACGCGGGCAAACAAGTCCTGATAGGTTTCGCCGGGCAGCAGATAGCGGTCGTCGAGCGTATCCTTGCCAAATTCGGTGAGCAGCGAATCCCTTGCCGGATCGGTGGCGATGGTGAAGCGCCGCGCCATAATCGTTTTAGAATCGCCAGGACCACCTGCCGTGATGCCGACAGCATTGGCCAGGGCCTGTGCGCCGAGTTCGCCAATCAGTTCGGCGGTTGCCGCGTCGGTTTTTTGCGTCATCGCCACTGCCGGGTGTCCGCCCGCCTCCGGTTCATCCGCAACTGTTCTCGATCCGGCATCGGTCAAAGCTCCCCGCGGTTCAAAAAGGCCTGTATCTTCGGCTGCCAATCCGGGTTCGCTTCCGTTTCTGAAATCCACGCCCATGCCTCTCAAATTTGCAAAATGCCACGAAACGCCTCGGCGGTGTTCCGCATTCGTTCAACTCGGCAGGCCAGTTGGCCATTCTAGCAGAACAGGGGTCAAACGGTGATATATTTATCCCCCATTTGTTCCGAAGTCAGGTGATGCCCCGCAAAGCCAAGCCAAGTCTATCTAGGCCTAGCGCCCGGAAAAACACCGGACCACTATTGATAGTGGGCCATCGGCTCGAAGACGCAATAGGGTGAATCGTCGATTTACCGGTCGCGGTGTCCCGATCCGCTCAACTATCCTTATTGCGGCGCAGCGACGCGCGGGTTTTCCGCCGCTGGTGCAGGGCGCAAGAGTAAAACTGAATCTGTGAAAAACTATTTCCCGACCGATGTCCGCTTGCTCGCCATGCCGGACAAGGCGGTGAGCGATTGCCATCCGCGCCAATTGCGGCAAACATTGGCGATCATTTCGGTCAACAGGGAAGGCAATGCCATGCTCAACATCATCGGTGCAATCGTCAGCGGGTTGATTGTCGGCGCGCTGGCGCGGTACTTCTATCCGGGCGAGGTCGAGATGAGCTGGCTCATGACCATCGTGCTCGGCGTCGCCGGTTCGCTGCTCGCCGGGCTGGTGACCGCCTCGCGCAGTACGGGCGGGGTTCGCGAAGGCGTCAGCCGCGCCGGCTGCTTCGCCTCGCTGCTCGGAGCGATGCTGCTGATCCTGATCGGGCGGCTGCTTGGCTGGAGCTGAGAACAGGCCGCGTGCTGCGCCGCCTCAGCCTTGGTCATGACCGGACGGCTTATCGCAGTTCCGCCCTCTATCGATCAGCCCTTCAGCGGCGTCTCTTCATCAAAACTATATTCTGGCAGCGAGAGGAACGCCTGCTTCAACGCCTCGCCCCAGCCGGATGAAATTGCATTGAAATAGGGATCGTCGGCAGATACCCGCCGCTCGTGGAGCGGGGCAAAGCCGTCGCGCTCGATAACCGTCAGATCGAGCGGCAGGCCGACGGAGAGATTGGCTTTCAGCGTCGAATCGAAGCTGACCATCAGCAGCTTCACCGCGCTTTCGAAGCTCATCCTCCGGTCATATCCGCGCAGGATTATCGGGCGCCCGTATTTGGTCTCGCCGATCTGGAAGAAGGGTGTGTCGAAGCTTGCCTCGATGTAGGTGCCTTCGGGATAGATCAGGATCAGCCGCGGCTCCATGCCCCGGATCTGGCCGGCGACAATAACCGAAGCGTTGAACTGGCCTTTGGTTTCGGGGGCGGCGCCGTCCTCGCCATTGTTGGATTCGCATTGCTGCACAGTCAGGTGGAGCAAATCCCCGACTATGGTCGCGACCTGGAACATGCTTTGCGCTTTGAGCAACGAATTCTGGCGTTCGGAGGGGGCCTTGGTCCGCTCTTCAAGCTGGCTTACCACGGCTTGCGTGGTCGCCAGATTGCCCGCAGTCATCAGCGAGATGATCCGCTCGCCAGGGACACTCCAGCTGTACATCTTGCGAAACACCGAGATATTATCGACGCCCGAATTGGTGCGAGTGTCGCTCATCAGCGCCAGTCCGCGATCAAGCAGCATTCCGACACAATAGGTCACAGGTTGAATCTCCGCTCTGTCCGCCACAATGCCACGCGAAAAGCCGGCACCGGTTTTCGCAATAAATCGCGCGGCCGCACACAAATATACGTCTTGAAGCGAATCCCCGCGATCCCTCGCGATCTATTGTTCGGAGGTTTGCTGCCGGACTGCAAGCCTAACGGACAATTCGCTGTCGACCGCGCCGTAGGAAATGCCGGTGACCGGCGCGGCCTCGCGGTAGTCGCAGCCGCTGGCCACCCGCACATAACGCTCGTCGGGACTGATGCCGTTGGAGATGTCGAATGCCACCCAGCCGAGTTCCGCCACATGCGCTTCCGCCCAGGCGTGGCCGGCCTCCTGCTCGACGCGGTCATCGATCAGCAGATAGCCGCTGACGTACCGCGCCGGGATGCCCAGCGCGCGGGCGGCGCCAATGAAGATATGGGCATGGTCCTGGCAAACCCCTGCGCCCCTGACCATGGCCTGCTCGGCTGTGGTGGCGGAATCGGTGCGGCCGATTTCATAGCGCACCGCGGCCACAACCGCGCTCGACAGGGCGTGCAGCATATCGAGCGGGTTGGCGGGGTGCGGCTCGAACGGCGCCAGCATCGCGCGGATAGTCGGTCCCGGCTGAGTCAGGGGGGTTTGCGCGAGGAAGGACCAGAGCGGCATATGCCCCGAATGCTCGCCTAGGATGCCGGCATGATCGGCGGTATCCACCAATCCGCTGCAATCGATGGTGATCGACTTCGCGCCGGGCGCGATGGAAACCAGAGCGGTATGATTGTGGTGCTGATCGTCGTACTCGGCTTCGCAATGCGCCCCGTCGAGCTTCATGTTCCAGGCAAGCACAGTCTGACCATGGGTCGGTTTGGGCATTAGCCGCAGTCGCTGCAGCCCATAGACCGCCGGCTGGGCAAAGTCGTAATGCGTGACATGACGGATCGCCAGGCGCATCAAACGGCGAACCGGTAGCTGGTGATAATGGCCTCGGCGAATTTGCGATTGTCAGCGAGGAACCGGGTGAGGAATTCATGCAACCCGCCCGCAACAATCGCTTCGATGCTTGACTGGTCCAGCCTTGTGCTGGCCTCGTACAGCAGCTCTTGCGCCATGGTTTTTTCGCCATATTCTTCGGCCAGGCTTGCCAGATTGCTGCGCAACTTTCCGTAACAGAACGCCAGGCTGCGCGGGAAGCGGCCGTCGAGGATCAGAAACCGGGCAATCCCTCGCGGATCGATCCCGCCATCGTTCAGCCAGCGGTAGGCGCGCTCGCCCGAGACCGAGCGCAGCACCGTTTCCCATTGGACATTGTCGAGGTTCGTACCGACCCAGCTGACGGCTGGCAACAATACGTAATATTTCACGTCGAGGATCCGGGCGGTGTTGTCCGCGCGTTCGAGGAATGTGCCCATCCGGGCGAAGTTGTAGATTTCATTGCGCAGCATCGTCTCTTCCATGGCCCCGCGCACCAGCGTCGCGTGACGCCGGATCGCTGCAAGCACCATGAAAAATTCCCGTTCGCGAACCGGCCGTGCCAGAAGCATTTTCAACTGCATCCAGCACTCGTTGGTCGCCTCCCAGACCTCGCGGGTGATCGCGGTGCGCACGCTCCGGGCGTTATTCCGTGCGTTCTCGACCATGTTAAGCACGCTTCCGGGATTGTCGCGCTCGCGCAGGATGAAATTGGTCACGGCATGCCGGCTGGTTTCGGCATGGGTAGCGGCGAATTTGGCTTCGAGTCCGAGCGTCGTCAGCACCGAACGCCATTCGTCATGGTCTGTGCGGGAGCCGCGCATCAGCGCCATGCGAAATCCCGCGTCGAGCAGCCGGGCGCTGTTCTCCGCGCGTTCGAGATAGCGGAACATCCAGAAGATGCCATTTGCGGTGCGGCCCAGCACTGCCTCAGTCCTCCAGCACCCAGCTGTCCTTGGTCCCGCCGCCCTGCGACGAATTGACCACCAGCGAGCCTTTTTTGAGAGCGACCCGGGTCAGTCCGCCGGGGGTGATGTCGATCGAGCCTGGCGACACCAGCACGAAGGGCCGCAGATCGACGTGGCGGGGCGCGATCCCGGCCTTGGTCAGGATCGGTACGGTCGAAAGCGACAGGGTGGGCTGGGCAATGTAGTTTTCCGGGTGGGCGCGCAGCTTCTCGGCAAATTCCGCAAGCTCCTTCTTCGAGGACATTGGACCGATCAGCATGCCGTAGCCGCCCGAGCCATGGACTTCCTTGACGACAAGTTCATCAAGATGGGCCAGCACGTATTTCAGCGCGTCAGGCTCTGCGCAGCACCAGGTAGGGACGTTATGAAGCAGCGGTTTTTCGCCGGTATAGAATTCGATAATCTCCGGCATGTAGCTGTAGATCGCCTTGTCGTCGGCGATGCCGGTACCCGGTGCATTGGCGATGGTGACGCCGCCGGCCCGGTAAATGTCCATTATTCCCGAAACACCCAGCGTGCTGGCCGGATTGAAGGTCAGCGGGTCGAGGAAGGAATCATCGACCCGCCGGTATATCACATCGACCGGAACATAGCCGCGGGTCGTGCGCATCGCGATGCGGCCATCGACGACGCGCAGGTCACTGCCTTCCACCAGCTCGGCGCCCATCTGGTCTGCGAGAAATGCGTGCTCGTAATAGGCGGAATTGTGAATTCCCGGGGTCAGCACCACCACGACTGGCCGCTCGCCAGCGCAATCGGGCGCACAAGCGGCAAGGCTGCGCGCCAGCCGTCGCGGATATTCCGACACCGGCCGCACCGCGACGCGCGTGAACAGCTCCGGAAACATCGCCATCATGGTTTCGCGGTTCTCCAGCATATAGGAGACTCCGGACGGCGTGCGGGCATTGTCTTCGAGGACCACGAAGCCGTCCGCCTCCGTGCGAACCAGATCGATGCCGACGACATGGGTGTAAATCCCGCCGGGCGGCTCAAAGCCGACCATTTGCGGCAGGAAAGCAGGATTGCGGCTGATCAGATGCTCTGGCAGGCGCCCGGCGCGGACGATTTCCTGGCGGTGATAGATGTCGTGCAGAAAGGCGTTGAGTGCGCGTACGCGCTGTTCGATCCCGCGTGACAGCCTTCGCCAATCGGCGGCGGAGATGATCCGGGGGACGACGTCGAAGGGGATCAGGCGCTCCTCGCCGTCCTGGTCGCCGTAGACATTGAACGTAATGCCGGTGCGGCGGAACAGGCGTTCGGCCTCATCGCTCTGTTGCCTCAGCCAGCCGGGAATCTGGGTTTCGAGCCAGCCGCAATAATCGCCGTAAGCGGGTCTGACCGCGCCCGACGGGTCGTGCATTTCGTCGTAAGCTACGGACGAATCGGGCGGCATTGCATCTTCATCACCGCGACATGGCGCACAGGCGGTGGGTTGCCAAGCGCTCAATGCTGCGTTTGCGAAATTGGACCGCAACATTGCGATATGGCATTACGCGCCTTGCTTGCGGCGAAGCGGGGCTTAGGAGGGCCGCGCCAGGCGAATCGCCGCTGGCTCGAGCGCCTTTGAAGCGAGTGACAATGCACGCACCCAAGCAGACCGTGCGGCGAGCGCCCTTCCTGCTGACCACGGCGGGCCGGCGCGAAGCGCTGTGGCTTGCGGCGGTGCTGGTGCTGCTTGCCTGCCTGCCGGTGCTGTCTGCGGTTCGCCCGCAGATGACCGACTATCCGTCGCATCTGGCTCGCTACTACATCATGCTCGATGCCGGGCGCGGCGAGTGGCTGGCAAAGTATTACAGCTTCAAATGGAGCTGGTCGGGCAATTTGGGGGTCGACCTGCTGATGTGGCCGATGGCCCGCCTGTTCGGGCTCGAGACGGCCGGGCGCATCATCGCCGCGGCAATCCCGCCGCTGTGCGGTGCGGCGATGATGGCGGTGGAATGGACCCTGCGCCGGCGGATCGGGGTGGGCACGCTGCTCGCGTTGGTGACGGTCTGGTCACCGGCGCTGCTGATGGGCCTGCTCAATTTCAGCCTGTCGCTGGCGCTGGCGCTGTTCGCCTTTGCGGGCTGGGTGCGGCTGGAGCAGTGGCGCTGGCGGCCGCTGCTGTTTCTACCGGTGGGCATGCTGGTATGGGTTTGCCATCTCGCCGGCTGGGGTGTGCTCGGCGTGCTGGTGCTCGGCTATGAACTGCACAAGCGTCGCTCGCTCGCCGCGTTTATCGCCCCCTGGCCGCTCGGATTGCCGGCACTTGACCTCCTCACCGGCGGCGGCCCGCCGGGCATGCTGTCCTACGGCACCTATGTTGCCAACTACAAGCTGACCATCTGGTCCATGGCGCTGCGCGACCAGTCGTACTTGCTCGATATCGGCACTCTGGCTTCCCTGGTGCTGGCGATGGTGGTCGCAGCACTGTTCCGGCGAATCGACTGGCGGCTGGGCTTGGCGGCGCTGGCGTTCGCGGTGCTGTCGCTGGCGCTGCCACGCCACCTCGGCGGCGGCGACTACACCGATTTCCGCCTGATCGCCGTCGCACTGACGATCGGATGCCTTGCGATCGACTGGGCACCGCCGCGCTTTGTGCTGTGGCTGGCGCCCGCATTTTACCTCGGACGACTTGCCGTGACAGTGACATCCTGGCAAGCTAGCTCGCGCGAACTCGAAGCCATGCTGCTGGCGCTGGACCATATCCCGCAGGGCGCGCGGGTCGCCGGTGCGGTGCTGCAGGATAGCAGCGTCTGGGCTACCGACACGCTTCAGCATGTGCCGAGCTATGCCACCGTTCACCGCGACGCGCTGGTCAACACCCATTTCGCCGAGCCCGGCGTGCATATGCTGCGCCTGCGCCAACCCCAGCGCGGGTTTACCGATCCCTCGCAGCGGCTGCTGCTCGGACCGGGCCAACCGATCGATCTCGCCGCGTTCGCGCCGGCGCGGCAGGCGGATTATCTGTGGTATATTGGCACCCGGGCGCCCACCACCATACCTGCCGGCGCGGTGGTGCTTTACGCCACGCGCAGCAGCTTCCTCGCCCGGCTTGCAAAAGCGCCGCCTGCCCGCTAGATCGCGCCCATCTTCCGACATCGGAGACTCAGCGCCCCTCCCGGCTCACTTGATTGACAAGGTGCCGGGGCGGCGATGATCCTGTGGCGGAAGGCAGGAGTAAAGTTGCCATGGAAGACCGCCCAGCCAAACCGAAAGTCACACCCGGGGAATTCATGCGCCAGGTGCAGGCCGAAGGGCGCAAGGTCGTCTGGCCGACCCGGCAGGAAACTGTCACCACCGCCATCTTCGTGGCGATCATGATGGTGATCCTGGCGATATTCTTCCTTGGCGTCGATTCGCTGTTTGGCACTGTCGTCAAATGGCTGCTGACGCTCGCCTGATGCGCAACATTTGATCCGCCCCGCTAGACGCTGACGCCCAGACAAGAGAGAACCATGGCCCGCTGGTACATCATCCACGCCTATTCCGGCTTCGAGAACAAGGTCCGCGATTCGATCCTTTCCGAGGCGGAGCGCAAGGGCCTGTCGGAACTGGTCGAGGCCGTCGAGGTTCCGACCGAAACCATCACCGAGGTGAAGCGCGGCAAGAAGGTGCAGGTCGAGCGCAAATTCATGCCCGGCTATGTCCTCGCCAAGCTGGGCCTCAGCGACGACGTCTATCATTTGATCAAGAACACCCCGAAGGTCACCGGATTTCTTGGCCCCAACGGCAAGCCCCAGCCGATCTCGGACCGCGAGGCCGCCCGCTATTTCGGCGCCCGCGACGCCGCCGCCGCCGAGCCGCGCAAGCATGTCTCGGTCGATTACGAGATCGGCGATTCGGTCAAGGTGCTCGATGGTCCCTTCGCCAGCTTCAACGGCATGGTCGAGGAACTCGATTTCGACAAGAACCGGGTCAAAGTCTCGGTTTCGATCTTCGGTCGGGCGACGCCGGTGGAACTGGATTTCGAGCATGTGGAATTATCGAAGTAG
>JANMCD010000203.1:0-5291 GCA_031360905.1 Novosphingobium sp. | reverse complement strand
GCAAAGCGGCGGATGCGAAACCAATCGGCAATGATGCGGTCGGCCGGCGGACCGTTGGTGCGGGCGGAGGCGATCACGAGATCGAGGATTTCGATGGCGGCCTGGACGCGGGCTGAGGGGGTCATTGACGCGGCTCCCCTGGCGCAGCGCTGAATTCACCGCGTCGGATAATTCGGCGCTTCCCGCGTCACCGTCACGTCATGGACATGGCTCTCGCGCAGGCCGGCGTTGGTGATGCGCACGAATTGCGCCTTGGTCCGCAGCTCCTCGATGGTCGACGATCCGGTGTAGCCCATCGCCGCCTTGATGCCGCCGACCAGCTGGTGAATGACATCGCGCGCCGGGCCTTTGAACGGCACCTGGCCCTCGATGCCCTCGGGCACCAGCTTGAGCATGTCTTTGATGTCCTGCTGAAAATAACGGTCGGCACTGCCACGCGCCATCGCGCCGACCGAGCCCATGCCACGGTAGCTCTTGTAGGCGCGGCCCTGGTAGAGGAACGTCTCGCCCGGCGCTTCCTCGGTGCCGGCGAGTATCGAGCCGATCATGATTGTCGATGCGCCCGCCGCCAGTGCCTTGGCGGCATCGCCCGAGGTGCGCACACCGCCGTCGGCGATCACCGGGACGCCGGATTTTTCCGCTTCCTCAGCCGAATCCATCACCGCCGTCAGCTGCGGCACGCCGACACCGGCGACAATGCGGGTGGTGCAGATCGATCCGGGGCCGATGCCGATCTTCACGCCGTCGGCACCCGCGCCGATCAGCGCCCGCGTCGCCTCGGCGGTGGCGACGTTGCCGGCGATGACCTGCGCCGAATTGGACAGCTTCTTGACCCGCTCAACCGCGCGGGCGACATCACGGTTGTGGCCGTGGGCGGTGTCGATGACGATAACGTCGCATTCGGCATCGAGCAGCGCCTCGGTGCGGGCAAAGCCCTTGTCGCCAACCGTGGTGGCGGCCGCAACGCGCAGCCGGCCGGCCGCATCCTTGGTCGCACCCGGATAAGTCACCGCCTTTTCGATGTCTTTGACCGTGATCAGGCCGATACAACGGAACGCATTGTCCACCACCAGCAGCTTCTCGATGCGGCGCTGGTGGAGCAGCCGGCGGGCAGCTTCCTCGCCGACGCCGAGCGTAACCGTCGCCAGGTTCTCATGCGTCATCAATTCGCGCACCGGCTGCGCGGGATTGTCGGCGAAGCGCACGTCGCGGTTGGTGAGGATACCGACCAGCTTGCCGCTGGCCTCGACCACCGGAATGCCGCTGATCCGGTGCGCCTTCATCAGCGCCTGCGCCTCGCCGAGCGTGGCGCCAGGCGCGATCGTGATCGGATTGACAACCATCCCGCTCTCAAAGCGCTTCACCGCCCGCACCGCGGCGCATTGCTCTTCGAGTGTAAGATTGCGGTGCAGCACGCCAATACCGCCGAGCTGGGCCATGACGATTGCCATGTCTTCCTCGGTCACCGTGTCCATCGCCGAGGAAATCACCGGGATGTTGAGCCCGATGGCCCGCGTCAGCCGGGTGCGGGTATCGGCGCCGCTCGGCATTATATCGGATTCGCCCGGACGCAGCAAAACATCGTCGAAAGTCAGACCGAGAGGGATGTTCATGCGTGCCACTGTTCCGCCTGTGCCGGCGGTTGCGCCGGGAGATTCGTGGCGGCCCATGTAAACGCGGCTGTCGGCTGGCACAAGGCGGCGGAACCGCACATGTCATTTGGCCGGCAACAGGACTTTGCGCACATCGCCGAACCAGCGCCCCAGGGCGACGTAGAATGCGACATCCTCCGCCGCACCGCCAAGTTCGATGGGCTGTTTCAGATTATCGGACGGACGGTGGTAGCGGCCATCGAAGAATGCTTCCAGGCGCGGGATATCGGCAAAGGCGCTTGAAACCATCACCGTCGGGACGTCATGCTGCAGTAGCGCCCAGCTATCCTGCCTGCGGATATAGGCATTCGCCGCATCGCCTTCGACCAGCCTGCGCTTTTCCCGGCGAGCGACCGCGGCGATCTGCGTATCGAGGGGCGTCATGCCCCTGCCGACAATCGCCAGCGGAGTTCCGGCCGGCGAGAGCGCGACGCTATCCAGATTGAACGCGGCGACAATCTGCTTGAGCGGCAGGGGCGGATTTTCGGCAAAGGCGTGCGCTCCCAGCAGGCCGAGTTCCTCCGCCGTCGTCGCCAGGAAATAGATGTCGCGGTCCGGTCGGGGTCCGCGCGCGAGGCGCCGGGCGACTTCGGTAAGGGCGGCCACGCCGCTCGCATTATCGATGGCGCCATGGCAGATCACCTCCTCGGCGGGCGGCACCCCGCAGACACCGAAATGGTCCCAATGCGCGACGAACAGCACCGCCCCGCTACCCGGCCGCCTACCCGGCAGCTTGCCAATCAAATTATGCGTGCGGATCGTGGTCTCGCGGGTCGTCGCTTCCAGCGTTGCAACCATTTCCAGCAATCGCGGTATGAAGTCCGCCTTGGCCGCCGGTTGCTCAAGCGAAGCGAGGCTTCGCCCGCTGCCAAGCAGCAAATGCTCCATGCCGCGGCGGGTAATGAAACCTTCGAGGTCGCCGCCGAGGGTGTCGCTGGCAAGCGCGTACCCCGCCCGCTGGCGCCGCCCCCGGACATTGTCGAGCGTGCGCGCACCGTCGAGTATCGTGATAACGGCCGATGCGCCTGCCGCCAGCAGGGCATTTTGGCGATCTCCATTGTCGATCCCGCCATCGAGCAGCAACGCCACGCGCCCGGCAAGTTCGTTGCGCGGCGGCAGGGTGCCTGATGCCTTGCCGACAAACAGGATCGGCGCATCCTTGACCAGGCTGCGCTGGCCGGAGGTGAGGATCAAAACGGCATCGGCGGGTGTGCCCTGCTCCTTGCCGCGCCGGGTGAATCGCGCGCTGGACAGCACCGGCGTTCGCTCGATCAGCGTGACCGGGGCAAACCATTCATTGCCCGGGTCGTTGGTGCCCGACACCAGCCCGATATCGAACCATTGCTTGCCGAGATAGCGCAGGGTCTTTGCTTCGCCGTCGGTCCCGGGCTCGCGGCCCTGGAATTCGTCGCTGGCGAGCACCGAAATATGCGCCATCAGCCGCGCCTCGAGCACGGTGTCGCGGCGCGCAGCCGCCAGCGAGGTGGGTGCGAGCGCCATGGCCGCTGCCGCCAGCATCGTCGGCCACCGCCCGATCAAGATATAGCTCCGTCCATGTCGCCAAACTACACCAAGCCCGATTCGCGGCAAGGCCAGCGAAACCAAGGAGTTCGCATTTATTGGGGTTTGTGTTCAACGTGTGCCGGATTGGTTTGTCTGGCATATCGGGAATGGTGGATAGGCCGTCCCTGCTTTGCTGAATAAGGGTCTCGACTCAGGCTTGCCAATCGCTAATTATGTGCGCTTGGGAACCAGCCAATCCAGCAAGCATTTTCGCAAGACAGGGTTGCACATTTGCACTGCGACGGTGCTGGGCCCTTACCGTGAGAGTTCTTAGCCCATGCGTCTCGACGACTTCGATCCCGGCTCCATTGATATCGAAGACCAGCGCGGCGGCGGTGGCCGCAAGTTCGGGCTACCGATGGGCGGTCGCTCGATCGGCTGCGGAACGATCGTCATCGCACTCATCGCCTCCTATTTCTTTGGAGTCGATCCAAGTCAGTTGATCGGCGGACTCGAACAGGTTCAGCAGCAGGCACCGGCATCGCAGTCGGGTGCGCAAGCGGGCGGCAATGCCAGCGAAAGCTGCAATGTCGATGCGCTCAGCAAGGAAAGCTGCAATGCGCTGTCGTCACTGAACCGGACGTGGGAACCGGTATTCCAAAAGTCGAATGTCACCTTCGCCCGGCCCAAGCTGGTGTTTTATTCGCAGACGGGCAGTTCCGGCTGCGGCAGCGCGCAAAGCGCCATGGGGCCGTTCTATTGCCCGGAAGACCGCGGCATCTACCTCGACACCGATTTCTACCAGCAGATGGAGCGGGAACTGGGCGCGACAGGGGCGTTTGCGCGCAATTACGTCATTGCCCATGAATATGGCCATCACATCCAGCGGCTGACCGGCATGTCGGATCAGGTTCGCAGTGCGCAATCGCAGAATCCTAGCCAAGCAAACCAGCTTTCCGTGCGGCTCGAGCTGCAAGCCGATTGCTACGCCGGCGTCTGGGCGGCGAAGAACCGCGACCTGCTGGAGCCTGGCGACATGGAAAGCGGCCTCAATGCCGCATCCAAGATTGGCGACGACGCGCTGATGCGCTCGGCTGGCCGGCGACCGGCCGAAGAATCCTTCACCCACGGCTCCAGCGCCCAGCGGATGGAATGGCTGCGGCGGGGAATGGAAGGCGGTAACGAGGATTCGTGCGATACCTTTGCCGACACCCGGCAGTAGCTTGTCCCTGCCGAGGCACGGACAGTTACCTGCGCCATTGAGTTCAGGCGTGCCTTTCGCTAGCGCTGCGCGATGCGCCTTGCCGATTGTCATAACATCGATGATTTCCGCCGCCTGGCGAAGCTGCGCCTGCCATGGCCGGTGTTCGACTATATCGACGGCGCCGCGGATGATGAGCTGACCAAGGCGCGCAACACCGCCGCCTATTCCGAGTGCGACCTGGTGCCCGATGTGCTGGCCGGGGTAGCGGAGATCGACACCTCGGTGACCATCATGGGCCGCAAAAGCGCCCTGCCGCTGATTCTTTCCCCCACCGCGCTGCAGCGGGTGTTCCACTGGCAAGGCGAGCGAGCCGTCGCCCGCGCCGCCGAGAAGTTCGGCTTGTGGTGCGGCATATCGAGCCTGGCGACAGTTAGCATCGAGGAAGTGGCGGCGCTGATTTCCAGCCCGAAGCTGTTCCAGCTCTATGTCCACAAAGATCAGGGCCTCAACCGCAGCATGATCGAGCGCTGTAAAGCGGCGAAGTTCGATGCCATCGCCCTTACCGTCGATACCATTGTCGGCGGCAAGCGCGAGCGCTGCGCCCGCAGCGGTTTCTCCTCGCCGCCACGCTTTACTGCCGCCTCGATGCTTAGCTATGCGACCAGACCGCGCTGGACGCTCGATTATCTTTTCCGCGAGAAATTCGCCCTGCCGAACCTCGATACCCATGTGCTGGAAGGCACCTCAGAGCCGATCTCGATCCAGAGCTATTTCGGCACCATGCTCGATCAGTCGATGACCTGGAAAACCGCCGAGCAGATCAGGAACGACTGGGGCGGCACCTTCTGCCTCAAGGGCGTGATGAGCGTGGCCGACGCTCGCCGTGCCGTGGAGATTGGCGTCGATGCGATCATGATTTCGAACCACGGTGG
>JANMCD010000199.1:0-1500 GCA_031360905.1 Novosphingobium sp. | reverse complement strand
GCATGGCTGAAGCCGCATCCGAACACCTCGATAGCGCGCTTGAGCACCGCCTCGCCAATTGGCGCTGCGCCGTAAAGGATGCGATCAAGGCTGGTCAGGTTCATGTCCGCCACCCCCGGCACCTCGAGCAGCATCTGGATCACTGTCGGCACGAAGAACCCGTGCGTCACTCCATGGTCGCGGATAGCCGCGACGATCTCGGCCGGCACGACCTGCTGCATCAGTACGGTGTGGCCCCCCTGACTCATCCCGGTCATCGCGTAGCCGATTCCGCCAATATGGAAGAGCGGCCCCGCAACCAGATTGACGCTGCTTGCGGTAAAGCCCCAGAGTTCCTGTGCCATCCGCGCAAGATAGGAGAGATTGTCGTGGCTCAGCACCGCGCCCTTGGGCAGGCCGGTCGTACCCGATGTGTAGAGAATGAGCAGCGGATCGTCAGGGGACGGGTGCCGGCCATCGTCCCCGGCAGCCCCGGCATCGCGCCAGGCCGGGTAGGCAGCAAGCTCGATTGTCGCAGGCGGGCTTGCCGTCTCCGTAAGCAACGACTGCAAATCGTCTTCGACGATCAGCAGCGCTGGCCCGCCATCGGCAAGGATGCTGGCAATCTCGCGCGCTGACAGGCGCCAATTGACCGGCAGGAAGATCGCCCCCGCCTTCGCGCACCCGAACAGGAGTTCGAAATGAGCCGGTGTATTGCGGGCGATCATCGCGATCCGGTCGCCGGGCTGCACGCCCTGCGCTGTCAGCGCATTGGCCACACGGCTGGCCCGCGCATCCATTTCCCCAAAGCTGAGCGTCTCGGTCCCGAACGCCAGGCAGGGCGCAGCCGGCGTTTGCGCTGCGTGCGTGCGCAACAGGGTCAGCAGGTTTGTTTCCATCGGATCAATAGCTCTTGGGCAACCCCAGCGCGTGCGTCGAGACAAAGTTCAAAATCATCTCACGGCTGACCGGTGCGGTCTTGTGGAGCCGGGCGATGAACCAGAGATCGGTGAGACCATATTCGTTCGACAGGCCATTGCCGCCGTGCACCTGGATCGCCTGATCGAGTGCCTTGAGCGAAGCCTCGGCGGCGGCGAATTTCGCCATGTTGGCAGTTTCCGCAGCATCCTCACCGCCGTCGCACAATTGCGCCGCACGGGCATTGAGCAGCCGCGCGGCCTGCACATTGATATAGCATTCCGCGAGCGGGTGAGCCACGCCCTGATGGGCCCCAATGGGGGTCTTCCAGACCGATCGGTCCTTGGCATATTGCGCCGCCTGGGACAGCGCAAAGCGTGATATGCCGTTGTTGATCGCCGCCGCGGCAATGCGTTCCGGGTTGAGGCCGGAGAACACCTGCTTGAGGCCCGCACCCGCCTCGCCGATCAGGGCTTCGCCTGGAATTTCGACATTGTCGAAGAACACGGAAAATTGTTTTTCGGTGGTCTGAAGCGCAGCATCGATCCGGGTCATCGAAATACCCGGCGTCGAGGTTGGCACAACGAACAGCGACAGGCCCTG
>JANMCD010000194.1:0-5050 GCA_031360905.1 Novosphingobium sp. | reverse complement strand
GTGTCGCTCGGCATGTTTGCCGCCACGTCCGATACCGCGCGCTGGCTGCTGGTCGGCCTTACCGCCACGGTCGCGCTGGTGGTGTTGGTGTGGCTGCTGCGCGAGCGGATAATCGGCGACATTCTCGGCCTGGCGTTGGTGCTGGGCGGGGCGCTTGGAAATATTCTCGACCGCGTGCGATTCGGCTTTGTCGTCGATTATGCCGATCTCCATTTCGGCACTTTCCGCCCGTTCTATATTTTCAACCTCGCCGATGCCGCCATCACCATCGGCGTCCTGATTATCCTTGCCCGTTCGCTGCTTTCGCGCGAAAAGCCAAAACAAACGGGCGAAACCGCCCCGGAGAGTTGACATCATGCGTAAATTTGCCGCCCTTATCCTCGTGACTTCCGCGACGCTGCTCTCGGCCTGCGGCGGCGGCGGCGGGCTGTTTAACCGCGACCGGCCCGACGAATTCGCCGTCCAGCGCCAGGCCCCGCTGGTGGTGCCGCCCGATTTCTCGCTGACCCCGCCGCAGCCGGGCGCGCCGCGTGCAGCTGACACCAACAGCCAGCAGCAGACCCTCGACGCGCTGTTCGGCGGCAGCGCCCCGCGCAGCCAGGTCGAGAGGGATGCGATCAGCCGCGCCGGCACCGCCGTACCGGGCATCCGCTCGGCCGCCGGCGATCCCGGAACCAACACGGTCGCCAAGGGCGAAGTGACCCGCGATATCCTCGCCGCCCCGCAAGGCGACGGCCGCGAGGCGCGGGCAGTGGCGGGCAGCTAAAGCTTGCCCTTCCGCTCGATCTCCCGGGCGACCTCCTTCTGGCCGATATCGCGCCGGCAAAACCCGTCCGGAAAGCGGATCGCATCCACCGCCGCATAGGCCAGTCCTTGCGCCTCGCGCACCGAGTTTCCGCGCGCCGTCACATTGAGCACGCGCCCGCCATTCGCCGTCAGCGCGCCATCGGCCCCAAGCGCGGTGCCGGCGTGGAACACCTTGGCGCCGCCGGCCTCGGCCGCGGGAATGCCCTCGATCCGCCCGCCATGCTGCGGTATTCCGGGATAGCCCCGCGCCGCCATCACCACCGTCAGCGCGGTCCCGGGCGTGAAGCGGGGCGGCTCGATCGAGGCCAGCCGGTTCTCGGCGCAGGCGAGCAGCAGCTCGCCGAGGTCACTTTCCAGCCGCAGCATCAGCACCTGGCATTCCGGATCGCCGAAGCGGCAATTATATTCAATCAGCTGCGGGCCTTCGCTGGTTAGCATCAGTCCGGCAAAGAGCACCCCGGAATAGGGCGTGCCAGCCTCGGCCATCGCCCGCACGGTCGGGGCGACGATCCGCGTCATCGCTTCGGCCTCGAGGCTTGCGGTGAGCACCCGCGCCGGGCTGTAGGCACCCATGCCCCCGGTATTCGGCCCGGTGTCGCCCTCGCCGACGCGCTTGTGGTCCTGCGCCGAGCCGAAGGGGAGGATGGTGGCACCGTCGGTCAGGGCGAAGAAGCTGGCCTCCTCGCCTTCGAGAAATTCCTCGATCACGGCTTCGGCGCCCGCCCCATCCAGTCCAATTGAGCCGAAGCGCCCGGCGAAAATGTCGGCGATCGCCGCTTCGGCTTCGCCGAGGTTCATGGCGACGGTCACACCTTTGCCAGCAGCGAGACCATCGGCCTTGATGACGACCGGGATGCCGAACTTCGCCAGTGCCGCCAGCCCGTCCGCCGCGCTTTTCACCCGCACATAGGCGCCGGTCGGGATATCGGCACGGGCGCACAAATCCTTGGTGAAGCCCTTGCTGCCTTCCAGCCGGGCGGCCGCCCCGCTCGGCCCGAACACCGGGAATCCGCCGCCGCGCAGGCTGTCCGCCAGTCCATCGACCAGCGGGCCTTCCGGACCGATGACAATGAGTCCGATTTGCTGCGCCTCGCAGAACGCCGCGACAGCGGCGTGATCGGCGGCATCGAGCGCCGCCAGCTCGGCATGCTCGGCAATCCCCGGGTTTCCGGGCGCGGCGTAGAGTTTGCCGCCATCCTCCGCTATCAGCCGGGATTGCGCCAGCTTCCACGCCAGCGCATGTTCGCGCCCGCCCGATCCCAGCAGCAGGATGTTCATGGCCGCCTCTTCGCCCTTCGATGATGATAACCGTGCCGGGCTGGTAGCGAAGGAGTCTGCCGGCGACAACGCCGCGCCGCTTTCGATCAGCGAGATTTCCGCGCTGCTCAAGCGCACGGTGGAGGAACGCTTTTCTTTCGTGCGGCTGCGCGGTGAGCTTTCCGGCGTCAAGCGGGCCGCGTCGGGGCATCTGTATTGCAGCCTTAAAGACGAAGGCGCGCGTATCGACGGGGTGATGTGGAAGGGCCAGGCGGGGCGGCTCGCTTTCCTGCCCGAGGACGGGATCGAGGTGATCGCGACCGGCAAGCTCACCACCTATCCGGGGCGGTCCAGCTACCAGATCGTCATCGAGCGGATGGAGATTGCCGGCGAGGGCGCGCTGCTGGCGCTGCTGGCCAAAACCAAAGCGCGGCTTGAGGCGGAAGGGCTGTTCGATCCCGCGCGCAAGCGGGCGCTGCCGTACCTGCCACGGGTGATCGGCGTGGTGACGTCACCCACCGGCGCGGTGATCCGCGACATCCTCCACCGGCTCGCCGATCGCTTTCCCAGCCATGTGCTGGTCTGGCCAGTGCTGGTCCAGGGCCAAGGCTCGGCAGAGCAGGTGGCGGCGGCGGTGCGCGGTTTCTCGCAATTGCAGCCGGGCGGACCGGTGGCACGGCCCGATCTGGTGATCGTCGCGCGCGGCGGCGGCTCGATCGAGGATTTGTGGGCGTTCAACGAGGAAGTGGTGGTGCGCGCCATTGCCGAATGCACCATCCCGGTGATCTGCGCCGTCGGCCATGAGACCGACACCACGCTGGCCGATTTCGCCGCAGATTTGCGCGCACCGGCGCCTACTGCCGCCGCCGAACGCGCCGTGCCGGTGCGCGAGGAGTTGATCGCCCAGATCGCCGAACTTGCCTTGCGCAAGCGCCGCGCGGTAGTCCGGCCCGTTACGCTGGGGCGCGAGCGGCTGGAGGCGCGGGCGCGGCGCCTGCCTCGCCCCGAAACAATGCTGGCCGGATTCGCCCAGCGGCTCGACGATCAGGGCGACCGGCTGCGGCGCGGGCTGCTGGAGCGGATTGCCAGCGCCCGCGCCGCCCTGCAGCGCGACGCCTCGCACCTCTCCGCGCCGCTGCTGGCCTCGCGGCTGGCGCGGGCGAAGGAGCGGTTGGCGGCGGTGCGGCTCGCGCCCTTGCTGATCGAGCGGCGGCTGTCCGAAGGGCGCGAACGGACGGCGGTGCTGTGGCGCATGGCCGAACAGCTCAGCCCCAATCGGGTGCTGCGGCGCGGCTATGCGATCGTGCGCGATGAGGCGGGCCAGCCGGTGATGAGCGCGGTGAGCGCCCGCGCCAGCAGCGCGCTGGAACTGCAATTCGCCGACGGACGGCTGCAGCTGGACGGAACCGGCACCGCTGCCGAACCCGCGCGTACGCGCCGCCCTGGGCCGGCACCCCTCCCCGAGCCGCCGGTCCAGGGCAAATTGCTTTGAGCGGCGAGCTTTGCTAATCAGGTGCCATGTTGATGTCATCCAGTGAGCGCTCCGCCACTCTCGAGTACCAGCCCAACGGCTTCCGCGTGATCAGCGCCGGCGGCTTTGTCCTCTGCGCGGTGACGGGGGAGAGGATCCCGCTGGAAGCACTGCGCTATTGGAGCGTCCCCCGGCAGGAGCCTTACGCCAGCCCCGACGTGGCGACCCGGCAGCTGACGGGCGGCGCCTGACCGCCCGCGCGTAAACGCGATGCGCTTTTTTGGCATCGGTGCGGTGGTTGCCGGTTCGATCCTTGCTCTGTGCGGTTGCAGCAAAGCATTGCAGAACAAGCCGAGTTTCGCGCCTCCCGCCCCCGATAGCACCGTTGTCGCACCGTCTCCGTCTCTGTCCGTACCCATGCCGGAGCAAACCCGCGATTTTGCCCTTGTCGGAGAACTAACGCAGGGGGGCTGGCTAACCGGCACCGCCCCGGCGGGCGCGACTGGCGTTTCGCTCGATGGCCAGCCGCTGGCTATCGCGCAGGATCGGCGCTTCTTCGCCGCATTCGACCGCGATGCCGGGCCCGCCGCCATGCTCGGCGCGACATTCGCCGACGGCGCCGCCGCCACCCGCAGCCTCGCCATCGCCCCGCGCGCCTGGGATATCGAGCGGGTTGCGGTCGCGGCCCGCCCCGCCGGCGTGAGCAGCGCCGAGTTCCAGCGCATCCGCGCCGGCGAACTCGCGCGGATCGCGGCGGCGCGGGCGCTCGATACCCAAAGCAATGGCTGGCGGCAGCTCTTCGTCTGGCCGGTGCGCGGGCGCATCTCCGGCCGGTTCGGTTCGCAACGGATTTATCGCGGCAGCCCCGGCAGCTATCATTCGGGCACCGACATCGCCACTGGCGAAAACGGCACGCCCTTCGCCGCGCCGGCCGACGGCGTCGTCGTTCTCGCGGCCGGCAGCCCGTTTACTCTTGAGGGCAATTTGCTGATCATCGACCACGGCATGGGGCTGAGCAGCGCCTTTCTGCATTGCGCGCAATTGCTGGTGCGAGAGGGCGAGGCCGTGCGGCAGGGCCAGATCGTCGGCCGCATCGGCATGACCGGCCGCACCACCGGCCCGCATCTCCACTGGGGCCTGAAATGGCGCGAGGCGAGGCTGGACCCGGAATTGTTCGTCGCGAGGATGCAGGAAGTGCCGCAGCGCTAGACAAGGTTTCGCTGCCGGTTCTGTCAATTGTTTTCGTAACGCTGCATTCACCCCAAGCACCGGGCCGGATAACGGTAGCTAGTCGCGTGCAAGCTTAGTGCAAAACATCCGCGACTGTTGCATTTTCGCTACATTCCGAATAATTATGCTGATTAAATTAGCAAATTATCACCGGTTCCGGTGCCCAAAGGCGCTGTTTGACCGGCACAGGCCGTCCCGGCGTTGCCCTGGGGCGGAACTCACCGCGCCCATAACTGTTGAACAGGCAAGCGAATTTTTCCGCTTCGGTGACGGAGGCAGCCATGA